>NZ_JBXEJO010000055.1:0-63404 GCF_056837965.1 Bradyrhizobium ferriligni | reverse complement strand
ATGTCGATTCCGACGTAACGAAGAGCTATGATCACGGTGCCTGTCCCTGTGATGCGAGGTCTGTTGGCGCAGCCTCGTGCAACTGTTCAGGTTGATAGATGGAACGGGCGGGAGACCGAGCCGGCTCACGGCGTCAAGCGCCAAGGACCCAACGGCTTCCCGCCCACCCTCATCCTGACAGACTTCCAAGACACAGGGACCCATACTCCGCGGCGGTAAATGGCGGAGACGAACGCAGTTAATGCGCGCGTGCCCCAAACTGTAGCCGGTGATTATGGGTCCCGGCCTTCGCCGGGACGACGCGTGGAAAGAACGGCGGCCACCTCATCCGCCGTCGGCATCGACGGCGCGGCCCCCATCCGTTGCACGCAAATCGAGGCGGCGGCGTTGGCGTAGGCCAGGGCGTCGCCGAGCGGCTTGCCGATGGCGAGCTGCGAGGCGAGGGCGCCGACGAAGCAATCGCCAGCGCCTGTGGTGTCGACGGCCTTGACCTCGCGTCCCGGCACGAGCAGCGGTTGGTCCTCGACCAGCGCCAGCACGCCGCGCTTGCCGAGCGTGACGCAGACGATCTTGCCTTGCCCCAAGGTCCGGGCCGCCTGTGCGAAGCGGGACGGGTCGTCGCTGTCGCGCAGCTCCGTGCCGGTCAGATAGCCGAGTTCGGTCTCGTTCAGAACGAGAATGTCGACGAGCTCGAGCAGAGCCTTGTCGGCCTGTTTTGCCGGTGCCGGATTGAGGATCGTGGTGGCGCCGACGGCGCGGGCGCGCCGGAAGAAGGCAGTGATCGCCGGCAGCGGAATCTCGAACTGGCTGACCGCGACGTCACCCTTCATAAGTGAGGGAGCCTTGACATCACGAGCGTCAACGAGCCCGTTGGCGCCCGGCACGACGACGATCGTGTTGTCTGCATTGGCGATCGTGATGATCGCCGTGCCGGAATGCGTGCCATTCGTGGTCTTGACCGAGGTGAGATCGACGCCTTGCGCGGCGAGGAACGCTCTCAGCTCCTTGCCGAACGCATCGGTGCCGAGCCGGCCGATCAGCGTGGTCGGTATGCCGAGCTTGGCCGAAGCCACCGCCTGGTTGGCGCCCTTGCCGCCGGGAAAATAGAGCACGGCTTCGCCGGCCACGGTTTCGCCTACCTTCGGATGGCGCTCGGTGGTCGCCACCACGTCCATATTGATGCTGCCGGCGACGAAGACGTGTCTCATGACTAGCCCCGTTCACCGATATTAGGCCTCGGCGCGAAATTCCTGCTTGACGGCTGCGATGTCGGCGAGTGTCGGCAGGCCGGCCTCGTTGCCGAGCTTCTGGATCTTGAAGGTCGAGGCTGCACGCGCGAACTTGAAGTGCTCATGCCAGCCTTTGCTCGGGTTCGAAAGGTAGGAGTAGATGTAGGCGCCGTGGAAGACGTCCCCGGCGCCGTTGGTATCGATCACACGCGCGCGCGGGATCGGGAAGGCCGGCAGCGTGCGCACTGTGCCGGCCTCGTCATACCAGAGCAGGCCGCGCTCGCCCATGGTGACGCCGCCGACCTTGCAGCCGCGGCCCTTGAGATAATCGAGCATCTGCTCCGGCGTCTTGTCCATCTGCTCGCACAGCCGTTCGGCTACGATCGCAATGTCGATGAATGCGAGCAGCTCGTGGGTGTTGGTGCGCAGTCCGCCGCCGTCGAGCGAGGTCAGGATGCCGTCCTCGCGGCACAGCTTCGCATAATGGATCGCGGCGTCCGGCTGGTGGCCGTCGATGTGCAGTGCGCGACAGCCCTTGATGTTCAGCAGCGGAAAGGGGTGGATGTGCTGGTCGTCGCGGCAGCGGACGATGGCGCGCTTGCCGTCGTTGGGCATGATGAAGGACAGCGAGGAGGAGTTGACCTTGCGGGGGTGGAACGAGATGCCGTACCTGTCGGCCATGTCCCAGAACATCCGTCCCAGCCAGTCATTGGCCATGGTGGCGATCAGGTCCGGCGGGACGCCGAGCTTGGCGCAGCAAAATGCTGCGGTCACGGCGTTGCCGCCGAACGACACCGCATAGGCGTCGGCGACGTGCTTTTCGTCGCCGACGGGCATGTGATCCGTGATGAAGGTGACGTCGATATAGGTCTGTCCGATGAAGAGAGCCTGCATTCGCTTTCCGTCGTGGCTGGTGTGGTCCCGGCCGGCGGTTCCAGACTAGCATTGCTGATCGGCCGATATCGCTGAAAATATTCGCAACCCTGCCTGGTTTACAGGTAGAGATGATGGCTGCGCCGGGCCCTTCTGGGCGGCATAACGGCCGGCGGCAGTCCGTGGTTCCGGGTTGGGTTAAGGGAGAAACACGATGACGGCAGATTCGGGGAGGTTGCGGCCATGATTACCGGTCTCGATCACGTCGTCGTCCTGACCGGCGACATCGCTGCTGCCAGCGCGGCCTACGAGACGCTGTTCGCGCGGACGCCTTCCTGGCGCTACAGCGGCGGCGGCGCGGACCGCACGCTGTTCACGCTCGACAACACCACGCTGGAATTGGTGGCGCCGCACGGCGACGACGATGCAGCCCAGCGCATCCGCAGCGCGCTTGCCACCCAGGGCGAGGGGCTTGCGAGTCTCTGCTTCCGCACCAGCGATATCGCGAAGACACACCGCAGGCTCGAGCGCTTGACGCTGAAGCCCGAACCCGTCGCGGAGGTCGAGAGCCGCGACGACACCAGTGGCGCCACGCTGTCGTGGAAGCGGACCCGCGCTGCGACCGATGCGACGCGCGGCGTGCGCATGTTCTTCCTGGAGCGCGAGCAGGAGCGGCCGCTATCGGTCCGCACCACGACCGCATCGATCACCGCGATGGATCACGTGGTGGTGTCGACCGCCGATCCGGAACGTGCCGCCGCGCTCTATGGTGCTCGGCTCGGGCTCGACATGGCGCTCGACCGGTCGCATCCGGAGTGGGGCCGGCTGATGTTCTTCCGCTGCGGCGACCTCGTCGTCGAGGTCACGCACCGGCCGGGAAAATCGGAGGCGGACGCGCCGGACCGGCTGCGCGGCATCTGCTGGCGCGTCGCCGATATCGACGCCACACGTGCGCGGCTGATTGCCGCTGGCGTCGACGTCTCCGAAGTCCGCACCGGCCGCAAGCCCGGCACGCGCGTGATGACGGTGCGCAACGGCACATGCGGTGTGCCGACGCTTCTGGTGCAGCCGTCACAGGGAAAGCCAGGCTAGGCCGCGTTTTATCCGCGGGTCGTCCCGGCAGCGTGCGTCGCGCGACCCGGTGGCGCGCCCCTCCGGTGCGCAATTGCGCGCCGGGGAGTGACGAAGAGGGCATCTGCGAGAAATATTCCCGCACGAGCATCACGACAACATTCGTTCTCAAACGTCGCGCGTCATGCTACATTCACCAACCCAGCATCACCGGGCGATCGATTTGGCCAAGGCAAAGCGAATACAGAGATGGCAGCGCGACCCCCAGGGGATGCGGTTGCGGATTCTCGAGGCCGCCAAGCAGGAATTCGCCGCCCATGGCCTCGCCGGCGCGCGGGTCGACCGCATCGCGGCCAACGCCGACGCCAACAAGCGCATGCTGTACTATCACGTCGGCAACAAGGAGGATCTCTATCTCGAGGTGCTGGAAGGCGCCTATGAGAAGATCCGCGCCGAGGAGCGCACCCTCGATCTCGAGCATCTCGATCCGCCCGAGGCGATCGGGCGCCTGATCGATTTCACGTGGAACTATTTTCTGCGCAATCCCGAGTTCCTGGCGCTGCTGAACACGGAAAACCTCGCCAAGGCAAAACACCTGAAGCGATCGACCAAGGTCAAGTCGATGCACTCGCCCTTTGTCGAGATGATCCGCACCGTGGTGACGCGCGGGGTCGAGAGCGGCGATTTCCGCGTCGCCGTCGATCCGGTGCAACTCTACATCTCGATCGCCGGGCTAGCGTTCTTCTATCTCTCCAACAGCGCCACGCTGAGCGTGATCTTCGGCCGCGACCTCTTGAAGAAGGACGCCCGCGACGAGCGCCTCGAGCACATGACCGCGCTGGTGCTGGCGGCGCTGACCGGCAAATCCACGGCGGCGTTCGGTGGGACGATACCGGTGATGCGCACCGCCGAACATCGAGTGGTGTGAGGCGCGCGTTCGCGCTCATTACTGATGCCCGTAGCCCGGAGGGAGCGAAGCGCAATCCGGGACAACTCTATCCGCGGATAGTCCGTTCCCGGATTTCGCTGCGCTTCATCCGGGCTACGAAGTTTCACCCGACAAAAAATCTCGCCTGACGAAAGTAGCGGATTTCGGTGCGATTTTGCCGCGCGCTTGGGGCTGGACAGTATTTATCCAACGGGTTAATTTCTGAACGAACAGAGAGACTGCAAGGGGAGCGTGACGTGGCGGAGGCAAAGAGCCCTTCGGGCCTGTCGAAGGTGCTGAATGCGGCGTGGGTACGTCCGTTCCTGTTCTTGGTCGTCATCGTGGCGGCCTGGGACCTCGCGATCCGCCTGTTCCATATTCCGGCCTACCAAATTCCCTCACCCGGCGACGTCGTGGCGGTGCTCTGGAGCGACTGGCCGGAGCTGTTGCGGCAGTCCTGGCCGACGACCTATGCAACGATTTGCGGCTTCCTGCTCTCGGCGCTGTTCGGCATTCCCGTCGCGATGCTGATCGCGGGTTCGAAGACGGTCGAGAGCTACGTCTATCCGCTGCTGGTGTTCTCCCAGTCCGTGCCGAAGATCGCGATCGCGCCGCTGTTCGTGGTGTGGTTCGGTTTCGGCATCATCCCCAAGGTGATCTCCGCGTTCCTGCTCGGCTTCTTCCCCGTGGTGGTCTCGGCGGTGCAGGGCTTCAAGTCGGTCGACCCTGATATGGTCGATCTGGCGCGCGCGATGCAGGGCAGCCGCTTCCAGGTGTTCCGCGCGGTCAACCTGCCGCACGCGATGCCCGCGATCTTTTCCGGCCTGAAGGTCTCGGTGACGCTCGCTGTGGTCGGCGCCGTCGTCGGAGAGTTCGTCGGCTCCAATTCCGGCATCGGCTATGTGATGCAGCGCTCGATCGGCACCTTCGACCTGCCGACGATGTTCGCCGCGCTGGTGATCCTCGCGCTGCTCGGCGTCATCCTGTTCTGGATCGTCGACCGCATCGAGCGGCTGGTGATCCCCTGGCACGTCAGCCAGCGCGACGACATCATCTTCGCTTCCTAGCGCAGCAACCGGACAAGCGGTCCACACAAGGACCGCGGACAATAAAGGGAGAACAACCATGAAGCGTTTGATTGCGGTCGCAGGCGCCGCGCTGGCCTGGACCGCGCTTGCGGTGGCTCCAGCATCCGCGGCCGACAAGGTCGTGCTGATGCTGAACTGGTACGTCTATGGCGAGCACGCGCCGTTCTATTACGGCAAGGCCAAGGGCATCTATGCCGCTGAGGGCATCGACCTCGAGATCCAGGAAGGCCGTGGCTCGGCCGCGACCACGCAGGCGGTGGCCGCGAAGACCGCCGATTTCGGCTATGTCGACGTGCCCACGATGATGCGCGCGGCGGTGAAGGGCGCGCCCGTGATCGCCACCGGCGTGCTGCTGCAGACCAGCCCGATGTCGGCGATGAGCCTTGCCGACAAGAACATCAGGAAGCCGGAGGACATCAAAGGCAAGACGGTCGCGATCACGCCGGCGGATTCGATGACGCAGATCTGGCCGCTGTTCCTGAAGAAGACCGGCCTGAAGGAAAGCGATTTCAACACCGTCGCCGGCGACGGCCAGACCAAGCTCAACGCCGTGATCAACGGCCAGGCCGACCTGCTGCTCGGCTATGTCATGGACCAGTCGATGAAGATCAAGGACGCCACCGGCAAGGACGTCTATCCGATCAAGTTCGCCGACTACGGCATCAACATGGTGTCGTCGGGCATCATCGCGAACTCCGACTATGTGAAGGCCAATGCCGACCTGGTCCGCCGCTTCATGTCGGCGACCACCAAGGCGGTGGAGGCCGCGGAGAAGGACCCGAAGGCCGCGGCGCAGTCGATCCTCGACGCCAATCCGAAGGGCGGCAAGATCGCCACGTTGACGCAAGGCTTCGAGCTGACGATCCCGCTCTATCGCACGGCGGAGACCAGGACCAAGCGGCCGTTCCAGGTCACCGACCAGAACATGACCGAGTCGGTCAATTTGATGGTCGAGTATGGCGGCCTCGACGCCAAGGCCAAGGCCAATCCGAAGGCGTTCTACACCAACGACTATCTGCCGAAGGGTGACTCGTGAGCCGTAAACTCCCGCTGTCGTCCCTGCCGAGTGCACTGTTGCGCACGGAGCAGGGACCCATAACCACCAACCTTGATTGTTACGGAAGGTCTCTACCCGCGTGCCCGAATGAGGGGACACGGCGTATGGGTCCCTGCTTTCGCAGGGACGACGGGTGGAGAGGGACGCGATGAATCCTGCGATCAAGCCCCCCGACCTCAGCCAGCCCGCCGCGCATCTTCGCCTGGTGTCGGACCGCGCGGCGGGAGCTACGCCGGGTATCAAACTCTCCGGCGTATCGAAGACCTACCGGTCGCGCGACGGCGATGTGCCGTCGTTGCGGCCGCTCGACTTCACCATCAATGACGGCGAGTTCTTCGTCGTGGTCGGGCCCTCCGGCTGCGGCAAGTCCACGCTGCTCAAGATGATCTCGGGCCTGCTGCCGCCGACGACGGGCGAGGTGCTGGTCGACGGCGAGCCGGTGACCAGGCCGCACGGCAATGTCGGCATCGTGTTCCAGAACGCGCTGCTGCTGCCGTGGCGCAACATCCTCTCCAACGTGATGCTGCCGATCGACATGAAGCAGCTGCCGCGGGACAAGTATCTTGCCCGCGCCAAGGACCTGCTGAAGCTGGTCGGCCTCGAAGGCTTTGAGAAGAAGCTGCCCTGGCAGCTGTCCGGCGGCATGCAGCAGCGCGCCTCGATCTGCCGCGCGCTGGTGCACGACCCCAAGATCATGCTGATGGACGAGCCGTTCGGCGCGCTCGACGCCATGACGCGCGAGCGGATGAACGTCGAATTGATGCGGATCCAGCGCGAGACCGGCAAGACCGTGCTGCTGATCACGCACTCAATTCCCGAGGCCGTGTTCCTCGCCGATCGCGTGCTTGTGATGACCGAGCGGCCCGGCGCGATCGCCGCGATCTACGACGTGCCGATGCCGCGGCCGCGCTCGCTCGAGACGATGTCCGATCCCGTCTTCAACGAACTGGTGCAGCGGATCCGGAAGCATTTCTTCACCCAGGGGTCGCTGGACTAACACCCGAGCCTTCAATGCCGCTTCGCCTCAAAGTCAACGATATCGCGTTCTTCGAACGGCCGCTGGTATTCGCCCGGCCGTTCCGCTTCGGCGCGGTGACGATCACCGCATCGACGCAGTTGTTCGTGCGGGTCGAGATCGAGGTGGAGGGCAAGGGCCGCGCCACCGGCGCCGGCGCCGAGATGCTGGCACCGAAATGGTTCGACAAGCGGCCGCATCTGACCGAAGCGCAGTCGCTCGACGGACTTCGCCGCTCGCTTGCGGTTGCGCGCGAGCTCTATCTGACGAACAGGGGCTTTGACACCGCGTTCGGCTTGCACGCCGCGTTTATCGGTCCGCAGGTCGCGGCCTGCGCCGCGGAAGACATTCCACCGCTTGCCGCCGGCTTTGGCCCGGCCGAGATCGACAGGGCGATGCTGGATGCGTTGCTGCGCGCCGCCGGCGCGAACTTCTTCGACGGCATGGCCGGCAACATCGCCGGCATCGACGCGCGGCTGACGCCTGATCTCGACGACGCCGCGATCGCGCGGTTTCTGTCGACGCGCCAACGGCTCGAGCGTGTCGCCGTCAGGCACACGGTCGGGATGGACGACAAGGTTGAAGGCGAGGGCGGCGTTGCCGACCGCAACGAGAACGCCGGTGCGCGCTATTTCAAGCTCAAGCTGAACGGCGATCCCGCGCATGATGCGGCGCGGCTGGCGCGGATCGGCAGCGAGCTCGCAAGGCTGCCTTACGCAACCAGGATCACGCTCGACGCCAACGAGCAATATGCCGACCTTGTCGCGCTGAGCGCGCTGGTCGACCGGCTCGACCGTGACGCGGCGTTGCAGCCGATCAGGGCAAACCTGCTCTATATCGAGCAGCCGATGCCGCGCGATATCACAAGGGCCTCGCCGCTCGGGAAACTGGCGGCGCACGGCTTCATCATCGACGAAGCCGACGATTCCTATGATGCATTCCCGCAGGCGCGCGCGCTCGGCTACCGCGGCATCTCCTCGAAATCGTGCAAGGGTATCTACAAGTCGATCATCAACGCCACCCGCGCAGCGGCGTGGAACGCTGAGAGCGGCGGGTATTTCATCAGCGGCGAGGACCTGACGTGCCAGGCCGGGCTCGGCGTGCAGCAGGACCTCGCGCTCGGGGCGCTGATCGGCGTCACCCATGCCGAGCGCAACGGACACCATTATGTCGATGGCTTTGCCGACACCCCGACTGACGAGGCCGACGCCTTCCTCACCGCGCATCCCGATCTCTACGCGCGCGCGGGCGGCAAGGTCCGCCTCGCGATCCATGACGGCGATCTGCTGACCGGATCGATCGCCGCCGCGCCGGGCTTTGCCAGTTCGGTCCATCCGGATTGGTCCACCATGCAGCCGCTGCGGCGGCCAACACCACGCGTTTCGCAGGAGCAAGCAGTATGACGACCAAGCGCCTCGGCCTGATCATGAACGGCGTCACCGGCCGGATGGGGCTCAACCAGCATCTGATCCGCTCGATCGTCGCGATCCGCGAGCAGGGCGGTGTGCAGCTCGCTAACGGCGACCGCGTCATGCCCGATCCGATCCTGGTCGGCCGCGACGCCGAGAAGGTCGGCGCTTTGGCAAAACGCTACAACATCGAGCGCCACACCACCGAGCTCGATCGTGCGCTCGCGGACAAGGGCGACACCGTGTTCTTCGACGCCGCGACCACGCAGGCGCGGCCCTCACTGCTGACCAAGGCGATCAATGCCGGCAAGCATGTCTATTGCGAGAAGCCGATCGCGACCAATCTCGAGGAGGCCGTTGCGGTCGTGAAGCTGGCCAATGCCAAGGGCCTTAAGCACGGCACCGTGCAGGACAAGCTGTTCCTGCCGGGCCTGAAGAAGCTCGCTTTCCTGCGCGACTCCGGTTTCTTCGGCCGCATGCTCTCGGTACGCGGCGAGTTCGGCTATTGGGTGTTCGAGGGCGGCTGGCAGGAAGCGCAGCGGCCGTCGTGGAATTACCGCGCGGAGGATGGCGGCGGCATCATCCTCGACATGGTCTGCCACTGGCGCTACGTGCTCGACAATCTGTTCGGCGAAGTCGAGAGCGTGACCTGCCTCGGCACGACTGATATCCCCGAGCGCTATGACGAGAAGGGCAAGAAATACCAGGCGACTGCCGATGATTCCGCCTACGCCACCTTCCGCCTCAAGGGCGGCGTCATTGCACACATCAACATGAGCTGGGTGACGCGCGTCTACCGCGACGACCTCGTGACCTTCCAGGTCGACGGCACCCACGGTTCGGCTGTGGCGGGGTTGACCGACTGCGTGATCCAGGCGCGTCAGGCGACACCGCGGCCGGTATGGAATCCGGACGAGAAGCGGATGCACGATTTTTATGCCGACTGGCAGAAGCTGCCTGAGAACGTCGTGTACGACAACGGCTTCAAGGAGCAGTGGGAGATGTTCATCCGCCATGTCTGCGAGGATGCGCCCTACAAATACACCCTGCTCGAAGGCGCCAAGGGCGTGCAGCTCGCCGAATGCGCGCTGAAGAGCTGGAAGGAGCGGCGCTGGATCGACGTCGCCCCGATATCAGTCTGAGAAGGGACCTTGCCATGAACAAGCCAGTCCTGCCCAAGCCTGCCCTGACAAAGTCATCGCTGTCGCTGAAACTGCCGACCACAGGCGGCGGCCTCGAGACCTATCGCCTGGCGGCGTCGCGGACCTTTCCGGCGAAGCTCGAGGGCACGCTCAATCGTGTCGCGTTCTCGGCCGCCCATGTGGTCGCAGATCCCAGCGCCGACGTCGATCCCTGGCTGACGGCCGCGATCGACTGGGACAGGACGATCGCGTTTCGTGAGCACGTCTGGGACCTTGGCCTCGGCGTCGCTGAAGCCATGGACACCGCGCAGCGCGGCATGGGGCTGGACTGGGCGACCTCGCTCGAACTGATCCAGCGCTCGGTGAAGGCGGCAAAGGCCAGGGGCAACGCGCTGGTGTTCTCCGGCGCCGGCACCGACCATCTCGCGGTCGAGGACGCCAGGTCGATCGACGATGTGATCCGTGCCTATGAGGAGCAGATCGCGGCAGTGGAGAAGGCAGGGGGGCGCATCATCCTGATGGCCTCGCGCGCTTTGGCAAAGCTCGGCAAGGGCGCGGAGGATTACGCCAGGGTCTATGACCGCGTGCTGTCGCAGGTCCGTGAGCCCGTGATCATTCACTGGCTCGGCGACATGTTCGACCCGGCTCTGTCAGGTTACTGGGGCACGGCCGATCTCGACAGGGCGATGGATACGGCGGTTGCGATCATCAACGCCAATGCGGCCAAGGTCGATGGCGTCAAGGTCTCGCTGCTCGACAAGCAGCGCGAGATCGACATGCGGCGCCGGCTCGATCCGCGGGTCAAAATGTACACCGGCGACGACTTCAACTATGCCGAGCTGATCGCCGGCGACGACAAGGGATTTTCCCACGCGCTGCTCGGCATCTTCGATGCCATCGCGCCGGCGGCGTCCTACGCGCTGTCGCGGCTCGCCGCGGGTGACGAGGCCGGCTTCCACGATGTGCTGGGACCGACGGTGCCGTTGTCGCGCCACATCTTCAAGGCGCCGACGCGCTTCTACAAGACCGGCATCGTGTTCATGGCCTATCTCAACGGGCATCAGGACCATTTCACCATGGTCGGCGGACAGGAGAGCGCGCGCTCGACCTTGCATCTTGCCGAGCTGTTCCGGCTTGCCGACAGGGCCGGTCTGCTCGCCAATTCGGAGCTCGCGACGCGCCGGATGACGACGATCCTGGCCACCCGCGGCATTGAAGCCTGATGCGCGATTTCTTCTATGACCACCGCTGGCTGTCGCTGAACACGGCGACCGTTCGCAAGCAGGGCGATCTCATCGCCATCGTCGAGGCCTGCGCGCGCCATGGCATCCGCGCGATCGATCCCTGGCGCGACCAGGTCGCAGCCGTCGGCCTCGATCGCGCCGTCCGTGCGGTCAAGGATGCCGGGCTCGATCTGTCGGGCTATTGCCGCGGCGGCATGTTCACGGCAGATGGCGCGCATCGCAGCGAGGCGCGCGACGACAACCGCCGCGCGGTCGACGAGGCGGCGGCACTCGGCGCCTCCTGCATCGTGCTGGTGGTCGGCGGCCTGCCGCAATATTCACGGCCGGGCAGCGCGGCGTCCAAGGATATCGCGTTGGCACGATCGCAGGTGCACGACGGCATCGCCGAGATGCTGGCCTATGCGAAGCAGGCAAAGCTGCCGCTCGCGATCGAGCCGCTGCATCCGGCCTATGCCGCCGACCGCGCCTGCGTGAACACCACCAAGCACGCGCTCGATATCTGCGACGCACTCGATCCCGACAGAACCGGCGCGATCGGCGTCGCGCTCGACGTCTATCACATCTGGTGGGATCCGGAGCTGATGAGCCAGATCGCGCGCGCCGGCCAGGATCGCCTGCTCGCGTTCCACGTCTGCGACTGGCTGGTGCCCACCAAGGACATCCTCAACGACCGCGGCATGATGGGCGACGGCGTCATCGACATCAGATCGGTGCGCGCCGCCGTCGAGGCGCAGGGCTTTGCCGGCTATTCGGAGATCGAGATATTCTCGAATGACTGGTGGGGCCGTCCGCTGGACGAGGTGCTGCGAACCTGCATCGAGCGGCACCGGACGGTGGTCTAGGACGCCGTCAGGTGGACGCAGCGCTGCATGCCCGCTTCGCGCTCAGGACTCCTCGTTGCGGTGCTCGATCTCCAGCGTGACGAGCCGCGCCAGCAGCGTTGCCGGATAGAGCTGGCCGAAGATCGCCTCGAGATTGCACAGGCTCCGCGCGATCGGATGCAGCGGAGCGACGTCGCCATAACCTGTCGTCGTGAGCGTAGCGAAGCTGAAATAGAGGACGCGGCTCGCCAACGTCGGGCTGTCCTCCACCTTCATGCCGGGAAATGCGTCGGGCCTCAGCGTGCCGACAAAGGTGAAAAGCGCCGCGAAGATCACGGCGACCGTGAGATAGAGCAGAACCGCGCCGATCACGCGGTGATAGGTGACGCGGCCTGGCGCGAACGTCGCGCGCGCCACCGTCACGGCCATGGTGAGGCCGACGAGCAGCCAGGATCCGGCGAACAGGTTGAGATCGACAATTGAAGGTGAGCGTAGTCTCAGGATTCCGCCCGTGACGATCATGACGAGCGCGACCAGCATCGTGACGACCGCCACCGCGCTGCCTGACATCAGGAAGACGCCGCCGACCAGGACCAGCGCGAGCAGGAGTTCAAAAATCTGGAATTCGAACAGGCCCAGCGCCTGCAACGGCGCTACCACGAAAATCATGACCACGAGCAGGATAGTGAGCACCGTCAATAAGGAATCGCCCCAGCGCTCGCGTAGCTCGCCAGTGCTCATCCAGCCGCGCGTCATTCCCGCCCCGTCATTCGGCATCGCATCGGGATGCCGGTGACAGAGATTGCTGCGCGCCGGCCGCAAACGCAAGACGGGGACAGGCATCCTATGGCGCACCCGGCGATCCGGATCGCCCGCCGGCCGTCTCAGGGGCTCGCGACCTGCTGCAGCGTATTGAAGCGGGCTTTCTGCTCGCTGCTCAGCATCGTATAGAACTCATCCAGTGCAGGCTCGATCAGCTTCGCGGCCTTCTGCATGGCCTCGAGCCGGTGCTGCATCGCCTCCAGCCGGCCGACCGGCGTCAGCGGCACGTCGTTCGGACAGGCCGCCTGCAGGTCCGCGATGGCTTTTGTGGTTGCATCGCTCAGGCGGTCGAGCGCCTCCTTCTGCTTGCCCGCCGGATGAAGCGAGGCCGCGATCCGGTTGATCGGCAGGTGGGCCAGGTCGGATTTCGAATCGCCGCAATTGCCGGTTTGCGCGGTCGCCTCCTGCTGCTGCGGCGAACGCTCGCCGACATGTGGACCGAGCGCATTGAAGCGGGCCTGTTGCTCGTCGCCGAGCGAACTGTAGAAATTCTCCAGCGCCGGCCGCACGATCTTGATCGCCTCGAGCGTCGCGCTGATGCGGTTTTGCATCGACCGCAAGCGGCCGGTTGGCGTCATGGCATAGCTATCCGCGCAGGAGTCCTTGAAGATATCGGCGGCTTTGGCCGCTGATGTCTTCAACTCGTCGAGCAGCGCGCGCTGCTGCTGGTCCGGCCGTACCGCCCGCGCGATGTCGGCAAGCGGCCAGGCCGTGACGCCCTTGTCCGGTTCGCCGCAGAGCTGCTTGATTGCCTGCGGGCTCGTGTCGGTACGTTGACGGGACCGATAGCGGCCCGCGGTCGCAGCATAGTCGCCAGGATTGATACTGGCATAGGCGGAGTAGGGAGTGTTGGTGTCCCAGAACACGGTGTCGACGAAGTCGTCATAGGCGTAGGCCCAGTAGCCGGGCTCGTAGGCATAGGACCAGAATGTGTAGTCAAAGATGTCCGAATAGGCGTAGGGCCAGAACACCGGCCCAAGCCACGCCACGAAGGCCGCGCGGCTGCCGCGTCGCCAGGCATGCCGGGGCGCCCAGCCGCCCTGGCGCGCCGCAAGCCCTGCCTGGCCTTGCGCGCCTGCCTGCTCGCGGAAGTGTGCGGCAAATCGCTCGCGCTGAGCCGCCTGCGTCGCGGCCGTGGTCGCGACCGCGGCGCCAACCGTCGCTGCCGGCGCCAATCTCTGCTGGCGGGCAACGTCGGTCTGCTGCGCACGCTGCTCGCGCTGCAACAGGCGGTTCTGCGCCTGCAGGGCACGGTCATGGACGCGTTGCGCCCGTGCGCCTTGGACCCTTTGCGACTGCAATTGCTGCACGCGTTGCTGCAGGCGATCGATCCGGGTTTGCCGCTCGGTGGTCTGGCGCGAGAGCGTGTCACGCTGCCGCTGCTGCGCTGCCTGCTGGCGTTGCTGGATCATTTGCTGCTGCTGCTGCGCGCGCTGTTGAACGCGCTCCGTCGGCGACGGCCGCTCGCTCAAGCGCGACGGTGGGCTCGGGCGTGATGGCGCCGCGATATGCGGAGCCTGACGCTGCGGCGCTCCTCGACGGAATTCGGGGCGTGGCGTTGCAACACGCGGCGCGGCGATATGGGGGGCCTGGCGTACCGACGGGGCGGCGAAATGCGGTGCCGCGCGCGGCGCCATCGCCGGTCGCTGCGGGGCGTGGAACGCGGGTGCTGCCGGCCGTGCCATCGCGGGTGGCCGCGCCATTGCAGGCGGTCTCGCCATTGCGGGCGGCCTGGCCATTGCGGGAGGGGCGGCGTGTACCATCGGGGCGGGACGTGCCATTGCGGCCGGTGCAGCCGGCCTTGCCGCCGGTGGACCCTTTCCGTGCGGCTGGGCGGACGCGCCGCCGCTCGCCACGAGCATCGAGGTGCCAATCGAAAAGACAACAAACAAAGCGCGACGGGAAAGCATGAGCGTAGCTCTCCTTTCAACAGTCGCCCGCAGTGCTTTAACGCACCGGCGTCGGATTCGTTCGTTGTGGCTACGGCCGGCGTTACGGTCTTCCAGCGCGGGGAACCGTCAGGAGACGTCCTGCGTGAGGGTCGCCGCGATCCGCTCCGTCGCCCAGTCGACCTGATCGCCCGTGATCACCAGCGGCGGAGCGATCCGGATGGTGTGCTCGTGGGTGTCCTTGGCGAGGATGCCGCGCGCCTGCAGCGCCCGGCAGTAGCGGCGGGCACCGCAGGCTTCGGGGTGCAGCTCGATCGCCAGCATCAGCCCGCGCCCGCGCACCTCGCGGATCACGTTGGCGCGAATGTCCTGCAATCCGGCGAGGAAGCGCGCGCCCTGTTGCGCCGCGTTCTCGATCATTCCCTCGTCGATCAGTACGCGCAACGCCGCCCGCGCCACCGCGCAGGCGAGCGGATTGCCGCCGAAGGTCGAGCCGTGCTGGCCCGGCCGCAAGGTGCCGAGCACGGCGTTGTTGGAAAGCACCGCCGACACCGGATAGAAGCCGCCCGACAGCGCCTTGCCGAGCAGCGTCACGTCGGCTTCGATCCCTTCGTGCTGCTCGGCGAGCAGCTTGCCGGTGCGGCCGAGCCCGGTCTGAATCTCGTCGAGCACAAGCATCACATTGTGCGCGGTGCACAGCTCGCGCACGCGGACGAAATAGCCTGGCGGAGGAATCACGACGCCGGCTTCGCCCTGGATCGGCTCGACCAGGAAGGCCGCGGTGTTCGGCGTGATCGCCTGCTCGAGCGCGGCGGCATCGCCGAACGGGATGATCTTGAAGCCCGGCGCGAACGGGCCGAAATGGTCACGCGAACCGGGGTCGGTCGAGAAGCCGACGATGCCGAGCGTGCGTCCGTGGAAATTATTGGCGCAGACGATGATCTCGGCCTGCCCGTCCGGCACGCCCTTGACCTCATAGGCCCATTTGCGCACCGACTTGATCGCGCTCTCCACCGCCTCGGCGCCGCTGTTCATCGGCAGCACCTTGTGCGAGCCGGTCAGTTCCGCGAGCTCGCGGTAGAAGGGAGCGAGCTGGTCGTTGTGGAAGGCGCGCGAGGTCAGCGTCAGCCGATGCGCCTGCTCGATCATTGCTGCGAGGATCTTCGGATGGCAGTGGCCCTGGCTCACCGCCGAATAGGCGGAGAGACAATCGAGATACCGGTTGCCATCCGTATCCCAGACCCAGACGCCTTCGCCGCGGGACAGCACGACCCCGATCGGCTCATAATTGTAGGTGCCGAACTGCGCTTCGGTTGCGAGGAAATCAGTGACCGATGCATTCATCATGCGTCACTCCCGCTGCAGCGCACGAGAGATTACATCAAATCGTGCCTGCAGTTGATTTGGGCATCGGTTCCTCCACAGGGAAGTGTGTCGCCGGCCAAATTCGCAGGCGACAATGTGTCGTCTTATGCGCTGATGCTGCAGGGCACGCTGAGGAAGCCGCGGAAGCGCACCCGCCCGCCGCGCACCGGCTCGCCGTCGAGCGCGTAGTTCGGGAAGCGTTCAAGGAAACGCGAGATCGCGATGGCGCCTTCGAGGCGCGCCAGCGCCATGCCGGCGCATTGATGCGCGCCGGTGCCGAAGGCGAGGTGGCGGTTCGGCGTGCGCGCGACGTCGAAGCCTTCCGGATTGGGGAATTGCGCCGGGTCGCGGTTGGCGGCGCCGATGCACAGCGTGACCAGCGTGCCGGCCGGCATCGTGATGCCGCCGAGCTCGGTTTCTTCCACGATCATGCGGTTGCCGAGCTGGTTCGAGCTTTCGTAGCGCAGCATCTCCTCGACCGCGGTCTTGATCAGCTCGGGTTGCGCGATCAGTCGTTGCTTCTGATCCGGATTTTGGGTGAGCGTCACCAGCCCGTTGCCGATCAGATTGGTCGTGGTCTCATGGCCGGCGTTGAGCAGGAAGATGCAGTTGTGCAGCAATTCCTTCGCGGTCAGCCGCTCGCCATTGTCCTCACCCTGGATCAGCCTTGTCAGCACGTCGCGTTCGGGATTGCCCGGTCTTGCACGGCGGCGTTCAACCAGCGTTTCGAGATAGGCGAGAAAATCCTTCACCGCATTGTTGCCGCGGTCGAACGCGTCCTTGCCGATCACCGGCTCCAGCGCGCCCAGAATCGCCAGCGACCAGTCGCGCAGCGGCTCGCGTTCGTCGTGCGGCACGTCGAGCAGATTACCGATCACCTCGACCGGAATTGCCGAGGCGAAGTCGCCGATCAGCTCGAAGCGGTCGCGGGTCTCGATCCGGTCGAGCAGGCTGTCGACCAGCGCGATCAGGTCAGGCTCCATGCCGGCGATCGCCCGCGGCGACAATGCGCCCATGATCAGCCGCCGCACGCGGGTATGCGCCGGCGGATCGTTGAAGACGAGGCTGGTCGTGTGATGCTCGTAGAGCAGCGAGTTGCCGTATTTCGGCAAGAACTCCTTCTTCTTGTCGGAGGAGAATACCTTGGTGTTCTTGTAGGCGGCGATGAGGTCGTCGTAGCGGGTGAGAAAATAGCAGGCGTTCGGCAGCCGCTTGACCGGCGCGTTCTCGCGCAACGCGCGATAGGTCGGGTAGGGGTCGGCGTAGAACTCCGGCGTCAGCTTCTCGAGGTCGAAGCCGTCAGCCAGCTCGCGCGCGTGTCCGTTCATGGCGCATCCAACCCAATTAGTTTCATTTGCAACTATCGTAAGCCGCGGGCGGCGGCCGCGCAACACAATTTGCCAGGCGCCGGGAACAGCGCGCCGGGCGTCGCGTGGTGCGAGCAAATCGCAGAGCCATATGCGGTTTTGCGCTTTGATGAAGCGCGCGCGCCCCTCTACAGTCGCGACCAAACAACAAGACCGGAAACGCCAATGCATGCCCGTGCCGACACTGCGGCCTCCTGGCCCGAGGAGATCTTCTCGATATTGCAGCGCTTCGAGGTGCGTCAGGTGCCCTACGTGCCGGACGCCGGCCATTCGGAGCTGATCGAGCGGGTGCTGGGAGCGTCCTCGATGCGCGGCATTGCGCTGACGACCGAGGAGGAGGGCGTGGCGCTGCTCGCGGGCGCCTGGGCCGGCGGCCAGCGCGGCGTATTGCTGATGCAATCGAGCGGGGTCGGCAATTGCATCAACATGCTGTCGCTGGTGCAGATCTTCCGCTTGCCGTTCCTCACGCTGGTGACGATGCGCGGCGAATGGGGCGAGTTCAATCCCTGGCAGGTGCCGATGGGCTCGAACACACAAGGGATTCTCGAATTGTCCGGGATCAAGGTGCTGCGCGCCTCGCACCCTGAAGAGGTCCGCGAAGTCGTCGAGGCCGGCGCAGCGCAGGCCTATAACGCCTGCACGCCAACCGCCGTCCTGCTGTCGCAGCGCCTGATCGGGGCAAAGGTCTTCACCAAATGAGTAAAGCCAATCTCCTCGACCGCCGTGCCGTCGTTTCCGAACTGCTCAGGGATCGCAAGGGCGCCTTCGCCGTCGGCGGCCTCGGCGCCTCGACCTATGACATCGCCGCCGCCGGCGACCACGACCGCAACTTCTATCTCTGGGGCGGCATGGGCGGCGCCGTGATGATCGGGCTCGGCCTTACGCTGGCCCAGCCGACGCTGCCGGTCGTCGTGATCACCGGCGACGGCGAGATGTTGATGGGGATGGGGAGCCTTGCCACCGTCGGCCTGCAGCAGCCCAAAAATCTCTCGATCATTGTGCTGGACAATGAGGCTTACGGCGAGACCGGCGGCCAGGCCAGCCACACCGGCGGAACCGCCGACCTCGTGGGTGTTGCCAAAGCCTGCGGAATCGGGGATAGCCGGGCGATCAGCACGATGGCTGAGGTCGAGGCTTTTGCCTCGTCTTTGCAAGACGTTACGGCGGGGCCGCGGTTCGCCAGCGCGAAGATCGACGGCGCTAATCTGGAGCGCGTGCTGTCCAGCCGCGACGGCACCTACCTCGTGAATCGCATCAGAGGGTCGATCGGCCACACTCCTATTTAAAGTGGCTTTCGCGGTGCAATAGAACCTTGACTTTTGGTAAAGTGAGTGATTACTCACGACCCAAATGTCTACCTTACGCATGACGAGTGACTTACGGCGTCAGTTGATCCTGAGCGCCGCAAAGCGGTGTTTCGCCCGCAACGGCTTTGCCGGCACCACGACAAAGAGCGTGGCGGCCGCGGCTGCCATTTCGGAAGGGCTGCTGTTCAAGCATTTCCCGTCCAAGGCGGCGCTCTATGCCGAGATCCTTGCCGAGGAGTGCGAGGCGGATCCCGATCTCGCGCATCTGCTCGGCCAAGAGCCCTCGACCGCCACACTGGTCGAACTGGTGCAAGGCATGGTCGGTCACTTCATGCAGTTGCGTGATGCGCCGGATCAGGAAGAGGCGCAGCGGATGCGGCTGATGGTGACGAGCCATCTCGACGACGGCGAGTTTGCGCGCCTGCTCTACGACAAGGTCGGCAAGCTGATCGGTCCGACCTTCGCCGCCTCGCTCGAGCGGGCAATTGCCGCCGGCGAGGCCACGAAGATCGGCGACGAGCCGCTCAACCTGTTCTGGTTTGCGCACCATACCGTGCTGATGGGTGCGCTGACACAGCTGCCTGCGACACCATGCCTCCCCTACGGCGATGCCGCCGCGGCCGAGCGCCAGCTTTGCCAATTCATCCTTCGCGGCATCGGACTTACCGAAGCCGCAATTTCAACTCATTTGGGCCGCCAGCCGTCGCCGATCGCAGGACCGTCGGTAACTGCAGAAAGTGCATGACATGAATATTCAGACCGAAAGCCACATCTCGGGGCAACCGATCAAGGAGAAGCAAGCCAAGCGTCCCGTCCGCATGGTGCGCTGGTTCATCATCGTAGGCCTGTTGCTGGCCCTGCTCGTTGGTGCGCTGGTCGGCTTCAACGCCTTCCGCAGCCACATGATCGCGCAGTTCTTTGCCAACAATAAGCCGCCGCCGGCGAACGTGTCGGCCGTCGAGGCGAAGACGGAAGTGATTCCGAACCTGCTGACCGCCGTCGGCGATCTCGTCGCCGTGCACCAGGTCAACGTCACGACCGACGTGCCGGGCCGCATCACCGAGATCCTGTTCACGGCCGGCAGCCACGTAAAGGCCGGCACGCCGCTGGTGCAGTTGTTCGACGCACCGGAGCAGGGCGACCTCGCCAACTACAAGGCGCAAGCGACCGTCGGCGAGCTGCAGCTCGACCGCGCCAAGCAGCTCGCGTCGCGCCAGTTCGGTCCGCAATCGACCGTCGACACCGCGCAGGCCGCTTACGACCAGGCCAAGGCGGGCATTGCCAAGACCGAAGCGCTGATCTCGCAGAAGCTGGTGCGCGCACCGTTCGAAGGCGATCTCGGCGTGCGCCAGGTCGAAGTCGGCCAGTACCTGACGGCCGGCACCCAGATCGTGTCGCTGACCGATCTGTCGGTGCTGTACGCCAACCTGACCGTGACCGAGAAGCAGAGCTCGCAGATCAAGGTCGGCCAGGCCGTACGCGTCTCGGTCGACGCCTATCCGGGCCGCACCTTCGAAGGCAAGATCACGACCATCGAGCCGCAGATCGCGACCGACACCCGCAACATCCGGGTGCAGGCCACGATCCAGAATCCGGACAGCATCCTCAAGCCCGGCATGTTCGCGACCACCACGATCGTGCTGCCCGGGAAGCCGCCGGTCGTGACCATTCCGGAAACCGCGGTCGACTACACGCTGTATGGCGACTCGGTGTTCCTGATCACCGAGAAGAAGGGCGACGACGGCAAGACCACCCTGACTGCGGACCGCACCTTCGTGAAGACGGGCAACCGCGTCGAGGGCCGGGTCGAGATCCTCAAGGGCCTGAAGGCGGGCGACAAGGTCGTCGCCGTCGGCCAGATCAAGCTGCAGTCGGGCATGGCGGTTGCAATCTCGACCGATCCGCCGCCGCCGGTTCCGGCGGAACCGCCGCGCTACTGATCTTCATTCATCGAACTCGGAGGGCCATTGGCCCTCCGCCACATCTTGCCGCAAGCCGGCAGAACACGAATCGAGTTGGCGATGGCCTTCACTGATATTTTCATCAAGCGCCCGGTGCTGTCGGTCGTCGTCAGCCTGCTGATCCTGCTGATCGGCCTGCGCGCGGCGATGGTTTTGCCAATCCGGCAATATCCGAATCTTTCGAACACCGTCGTGACGATCACCACGTCATACCCCGGTGCGTCGCCCGAGCTGATCAACGGCTTCATCACCACGCCGATCGAGCAGGCCGTCGCGTCGGCCGAAGGCGTCGACTACATGACGTCGAACTCGGTGCTCGGCACCTCGACGATTCAGGTTTACGTCAAGCTCAATCACGATCCGAACCAGGCGCTGACCGAGGTGCTCGCCAAGGTCAACTCGGTCAAATACCTGATCCCGAAGGAAGCCTTCGATCCGGTCGTGACCAAGGCGACCGGTGACACCATCGCCGTGATGTATCTCGGCTTCTCCAGCGAAGAGCTGACCGGATCGTCGATCTCCGACTACCTGACTCGCGTCGTACAGCCGGTGCTCTCGACGGTCGATGGCGTCGCGTCGGCCGACATCCTCGGCGGCCAGACCTTTGCGATGCGCGTCTGGCTCGATCCGACCCGCATGGCCGGACGCGGCGTGTCGCCCAACGACGTCGCCGCCGCGATCGCCGCCAACAACTTCCAGGCGGCCGCCGGCCAGACCAAGGGTTTCTTCATCGTCTCCAACGTCTCGGCCAATACCGACCTTCAGAACATCGATCAGTTCAAGCGGATGATCGTGAAGGCGAAGGACGGCGGCTTTGTGCGCATCGAGGACATCGCGACGGTGGAACTCGCGGCGCAGAGCACGGACGCCAGCGTCGCCTTCAACGGCGAGCATGCGATCTTCATCGGCATCAAGGCGACGCCGCAGGGCAACCCGCTGACCCTGGTGAAGGGCGTGCGCGCGCTGTTCCCCGACCTCGAGCGCAACCTGCCGCCGTCGATGAAGATGAAGGTGGCCTACGATTCCACCAAGTTCATTCAATCGTCGATCGATGAGGTCGAGAAGACGCTCACCGAAGCGGTCCTGATCGTCGTCGTCGTCATCTTCCTGTTCCTGGCCTCACTGCGGTCGGTGATCATTCCCGTCGTCACCATCCCGCTGTCGCTGATCGGCGTCTGCATCCTGATGCTGGCCGCCGGCTTCAGCTTCAACCTGCTGACGCTGCTGGCGATGGTGCTGGCGATCGGCCTCGTGGTCGACGACGCGATCGTTGTCGTGGAGAACATCCATCGACATCTCGAGGAGGGCCTGCCACCGGTGCAGGCATCGCTAAAGGGTGCCCGCGAGATCGTCGGTCCCGTCGTCTCGATGACGATCACGCTGGCGGCGGTGTACGCGCCGATCGGCTTCCTCGGCGGCGTGACCGGCACGCTGTTCCGCGAATTCGCCTTCACGTTGGCCGGCTCGGTGATCGTGTCGGGCGTGATCGCGCTGACGCTGTCGCCGATGATGTGCTCGGTGTTCCTCAAGAGCGCGGAGGAGGGGCGTTTCGCCAGGCTGGTTAATCGCGTGTTCGGCGCGTTGACGCGCGCCTATGGCCGCCAGCTCGACCGTTCGCTCGACTACCGCCCGATCACGGCACTGTTCGCCGTGACCATCCTCGGTCTGGTCGGCTTCCTCTACATGCACATCCAGAAGGAGCTGGCGCCGCAGGAGGATCAGGGCATCGTGTTCGCGGTGACCAAGGCGCCGAAATACGCCAACATCGACTACATCGATTTCTACGGCGACAAGATGGACAAGGAGTTCCAGAAGTTTCCCGAGACCGACCTGCGGTTCATCCTGAATGGCATCACCGGTCCGCAGGGCGGCTTCGCCGGCATGCTGCTCAAGCCGTGGGATGAGCGCAAGCGCAGCGCGCAAGCGCTGCAGCCGCTGGTTCAGGCCGAGCTGTCCAAGATCGAGGGCATCAGCGCGTTCGCGTTCAGCCTGCCGCCGCTGCCCGGCGGCCCCGGCGGTCTGCCGGTGCAGATGGTGATCTCTTCGACGGCCGGATTCCAGCAGGTGTTCGACCAGATGAGCAAGCTGAAGGATGCGGCGCGCAAGAGCGGCCTGTTCATCGTCACCGACAGCGACCTCGACTTCAACCAGCCGGTGGTCCGGGTGAAGGTCGATCGCTCCAAGGCGAGCGACCTCGGCATCACCATGCAGTCGATCGGTGGCGCCCTGGCGACGCTGCTCGGCGGCAACTATGTCAACCGCTTCAATCTGGAAGGACGCTCCTACCAGGTGATCCCGCAGGTGCCGCGCGCCAGCCGGCTCGCGCCTGAGGCATTCAACGATTACTACGTCCCGACCGCGACCGGGCAGCTGGTGCGGCTGTCGACCGTGGTTTCGGTCGAGACTGGCGTCGATCCGAACGCGCTGACCCACTACAACCAGCTCAACTCGTCGACCTTCCAGGCGGTGCCGATGCCCGGCGTCTCGATGGGCCAGGCGGTGGAGTTCCTGCAGGGTGAAGCCAAGAAGCTGCCGTCCGGCTTCAGCTACGACTTCCTGGCCGACTCCCGGCAATACGTCCACGAAGGCAACCAGCTGCTGGTCACCTTCGCGTTCGCCATCATCATCATCTTCCTGGTGCTGGCGGCGCAGTTCGAGAGCCTGCGCGATCCGTTCGTGATCATGATCTCGGTGCCGATGGCGATCGTCGGCGCCTTGATCCCGCTGTTCTTCGGCGTCGCCACCATGAACATCTACACCCAGGTGGGCCTGCTGACGCTGGTCGGACTGATCACCAAGCACGGCATCCTGATGGTGGAGTTCGCCAACGAGTTGCAGCTCAACGAGGGACTGGACCGTCGCGCGGCGATCGAGATGGCCGCCCGGATCCGCCTGCGTCCGATCCTGATGACGACGGCGGCCATGGTCACCGGCCTGCTGCCGCTGCTCACGGCCTCCGGTGCGGGCGCTGCCAGCCGCTTCTCGATCGGGCTTGTGGTCGTGGCCGGCATGACGATCGGCACGCTGTTCACGCTGTTCGTGCTGCCGATGGTCTACACGGTGATCGCGACCGACCACCAGGCCGCGGCCCATTCCGATCGCGCCAAGCAGATCGCCGACTACGAGCTCGACCAGCGTGGCGGCGCGCTGAAACCGACCTGAGCCCTCCAAGCTCATGCTCGCAGGGAAGGCGGCACTGGCGAAAGCCACTGCCGCCTTTTCTTTGTCCCGTGATAGGCTTTGCCGACGGCGGGCAGAAAGTACTCGCCTTAAGGAATCCGGAGGAAACAGGCATGGCGAGCGAGTTTGCGGCGGGCAACTACCGGTTCATTCCGGCCGTGTTCCAATATTCAAGCGGCGCGCAGGCGAACGCCGGTTATGAGATCGAGCGGGTGCGCTTCGATCGCCTGCTGCCGCTCGCGGAAGGCTTTGCGCGGATCGCGGCCTACATCCGCGACGCCGGCCGGCCGCTGACCGCGTTCTGCGCCTGCGAATTGCGTTCGCCGGCCGCCTTCACCGAGGACGGCTTCCGGGCTTTCAACCAGCACTACGTCAAGACGCTCGCCGAATGGGGCCTGTTCGACGGCACCATCAATCCGGTGGCGCGCAGCAATGTCTGTCCCGAGATCGATCCGCCGGCCGAGCCGTCGTTCCATGCGTTCTCGTTCACGCGGCCGAGCACGACGACGTCGCCGTCCTTCGTGATCGCCGGCGGCGCCGAGGCACGCGGCGGCACCGCCAGCTATCCCGACCGCATCGTCTGCTATCGCGATCTCGGTCCCGGCGCGTGGAAGGAGAAGGTCCGCTTCACCGCGAGTGAGATGGAACGCCGTCTGGCGGAGTTCAGCTTCGGCTGGCAGGAGACGACGGCGGTGCAGGCCTACACCGTGCACGACATCCATCCGGTGCTCGTCGACGAACTGGTCCGCCGCGGCGCCACCCGCTCCGGCCTGACCTGGCACTTCTGCCGCCCGCCGGTGGTCGATCTCGAATACGAGATGGATTGCCGCAGGGTGCTAAGGGAGGTGGTGATTTAGGTTCGGTCATTGCGAGAAGCGAAGCGACGAAGCAATCCATAGCTCCGCATGCTCGGTGATGATGGATTGCTTCGCTTCGCTCGCAATGACGAGAACTTAGTGCCCCGTCATCCCCGCGCAAAGGCTTCGCCTTTGTCGCTGGAGGTGCGAGCGGAGCGAGCCTCGAAGGATGCACGGCCACCAGCCGGGCCGTCGACCCTTCGAGACGCGCGTTCCGCGCTCCTCAGGGTGACGGGGGTCAATGTCACCGCGCCTTCGGATCGAGCGCGTCGCGCAGGCCGTCGCCGACCAGGTTGAACGACAGCACGACCAGGAAGATCGCAAGCCCCGGCCAGACCGCCATCCAGGGCGCGCTGGTCAGGAAGCGTTGCGCGGCGTTGAGCATGCTGCCCCAGGACGGCGCCGGCGGCTGCTGGCCGAGGCCGAGAAAGGACAGCGCGGCCTCGGCGATGATCGCGGCCGCAATCGACAGCGTCGCCTGCACCAGCAGCGCCGGCAGGATGTTGGGCAGGATGTGGACCAGCGCGATGCGCCAGCGCGGATTGCCCATGGCGCGCGCGGCCTCGACATAATCCTCGACCTTGACGCTCATCACCTGGCCGCGGGTCAGGCGGATGAAGATCGGGGTCGCCGAGACGCCGATCGCGATCATGGCATTGCTAAGACTTGGACCGAGAAATGCTGCGAGCGCGATCGCCAGGATCAGGAACGGGCAGGCCAGCATGGCATCCGTGATGCGGCTGATCAGCGCGTCGATGAAGCCGCCGCGATAGCCGGCGAGGAGGCCGAGCGGCACGCCGATCGCAAGCGCGATGCCGACCGAGATGACGCCGGCAAGCAGCGAGGCGCGGGCGCCGAACACGACGCGGGCGAACACGTCGCGGCCGAGTTCATCGGTGCCGAACCAGTGTTGCGCCGACGGCGCCTTGCGCACCAGCGACCAGCTCGTCGCGACCGGATCATAGGGCACGATCAGCGGCGCGAACACGGCGAGCAGGATAAAGAGCGCGATCACGGCAAGGCCGAGCACGGCGCCCTTGCGCCGGATCAGCCGCCGCCAGGCGCGCTGCGCCGGGCTCTCGAGCGTTTCGGCGGCGGCGAGCGGAGCGAGGGGGCTGAGTGCAGCGTCGGTCATCCGATCAGCCCCTCAGCCGCGGGTTGACGAGGATGTAGGCGATGTCAGCGATCAGATTGAGCGTGATGTAGATCGTCGCCGTCGTCAGCACCACGCCCTGCACGACGGCATAGTCGCGGTTGAACACGGCATCGACGATCAGCTTGCCGAAGCCCGGGATCGAGAAGATCTGCTCGGTGAGCACCGCACCCGACAGCAGCGTGCCGAGCTCGAGCGCGCCGAGCGTGATGATCGGCGTCAGCGCGTTGCGCATCGCATGCTTGAGGATCACAGTGCGCTCGGACAGGCCCTTCGCCCGCGCGGTGCGGACATAGTCGCTCTCCAGCACCTGCAGCATCGCGCTTCGCGTATGCCGCATCAGGACCGCCGCGATCGCATTGCCGAGCACGAAGGCCGGCATGACGGATGCGGCGAGGCTCGCGCGCCAGTTTTCGCCGAGCGGCACGTAGCCGGAGGCCGGCAGCCAGCCAAGTTCGACGGAGAACAGGAAGATCAGCATGATGCCGAGCCAGAAATTTGGCGTCGAGATACCCCACAGCGCGAACAAATTGGCGCCATAGTCCCACGCCGTGCCGATCTTCACCGCCGAGATGATGCCGGCAGGAATGCCGATCAGGAAGGCGACCACGATCGCCATGCCGGCGATTTGCATCGTGACCGGCAGCTTCTGCGCGATCAGGCTCGACACCGGCATCTTGTTGCGCAGGGACTCGCCGAGGTCGCCCATGAGCACGCCCTTGACCCAATAGGCATATTGCACCGGAATCGGTTGATCCAGGTGGTATTGCTGGCGGATCTGTTCGATGACGGCCGGATCGCGCTCCTCGCCGGCCATGACGAGTGCCGGATCGCCGGGCAGCAAATGTTGCAGCGAGAAGATCAGGAGCGAGACGAAGAACAGCGTCGGGACCAGCTGAACCAGCCGCTTGGCGAGGAAGTTCAGCATTGTCGGCCCCGCGCTGTGGCGATCATTTCAATTTCAGCCCGACCACGCGCACCAATCCGTCCGGCATCTGCCGGTAACCCTCGACCTTGGTGGAGTGGGCGATCAGGAGGGTGCGGTGATAGATGTAGATAATCGGCTCGTCATTGAGCACGATCCTGGTCATCTTCTCGTAGATCGCCTTGCGCTGGGCGGGATCGTTGATCAGCCGCGCATCTTCCATCAGCTTGTCGGCTTCCGCGTTGGAATAGCCGCCGTCGTTCTGCGGCGCCTTGGTGTGCAGGAAGACATAGGAATTGCCGTCAGGATCGATCCGGCCGCTCCAGTTGATCTGAAACACCTGAAATTCGCCGGCCTGGGCCTGCTTGAAAGTCGTCGCAAATTCGACCACGCGGATCTTGATGTCAAAGCCTGCTTCGGCCGCCATCGACTGCACGACCTGGGCCACCGCTTCGTTCTCGGCGCCCTTGGGGACCATGTAGTCGATGGCGACGGGCAGCGTGACGCCGGCCTCCTTCAGCAGCGCCTTGGCCTTGGCAATGTCGCGTCCCCGAACCGGAAACGCCTTCTGATAGTAAGGGTGCGTCGGGCTGACCCACTGATTGCCCGGCGTGAACTCGCCGTTGAAGACGACCTGGTTGAGCGCCTCGCGGTCAATCGACAGATCGAGCGCCTGGCGCACCTTTTCCGACTGGCTGAGCGGCCCCTTGCTCTTGTCGTTGCCGACGTTGATGGTGAGGCCGAGATAGCCGAGTTCAGGTGCGGTCGACAGCACGAGCCGCTTGTCGGCTCGGACGTCCCTGATATCGGTGGCGAGCACGCGCTCGATCAGGTCGAGCCCGCCGGATTTCAGATTGGCGAGCCGCACCGTGGCATCGACGATAGGAAGGAACACGATGCGATCGATGAAGACGTTGTCCTTGTTCCAGTAATCCCCGAATTTCTCGAACACCATGCGGTCCTGCTGCACGCGTTCGACGAACTTGTAGGGGCCGGCGCAGACTGGATGCAGGCCGAATTTGTCGCCCGCTTCCTTCACCGCCTTCGGCGAAACCATCATGCCGGCGCGGTCGGTCAGCTGGGCGATCAGCGGCGAGTAGGGCGTCTTGAGCACCAGCTTGATGGTCAGGGGATCAACGACGTCGACGTGGTCGAGCGCAGCCAATTCCGGTTTGCGAAACGAGGTCGGCAGCGTCAGATGGCGCTCCAGCGAGAATTTGGCGGCTTCGGCGTCGAACGGCTCACCGTCGTGGAACTTGACGCCCGGCCGGAGCTTGATCGTCATCTCCTTGCCGTCGGCCGAGTTCTCGTAGGACAGCGCGAGCTGCGGAACGATGTTCAGCTTCTCGTCAATGTCGAACAGCTTGTCGCAGAAGGCTGAAAAGACGATGCGGCCGACATAGGTGCGTCCGATTGAAGGATCGAGGATGTCGGGGTCCTCGGCGAGCCCGATGCGAAGTGTCGTCTCGGCACGCGCGCTCGTTCCGCACCAGGTCACGAGGGCCGCCATCAGGACCGCCAAGCGCCAAAATCTCATCGCCAACCCCTTATTTCCTACGCCTTTGTTCCCTGTGAAATAACCCCGGGCCGCCCCGAGGCTTCCGCCGCATTGAACGCCGCCACCAGCTTTTCCAGTGTCGGCGAGAACCCGCCATCGGAGGGCACGATCGCCTCCGCGCCGGGCAGCTCGCCCGTCCGGTGACAGGCCGTTGCATATCCGGTGCCATCTTCGCGCAACTGCGGCACTTCGCTGCGGCAGCGCGCGATCACGTAAGGACAGCGCGTATGGAAGCGGCAGCCGGACGGCGGATTGAGCGCGCTCGGCAGCTCGCCCTCCAGCACGATGCGGCTGCGCCTGGCGCGCGGCTTCGGCACCGGGATCGCCGACAGCAGCGCGCGGCTATAGGGATGGCGCGGCGCGGCGAACAGCGCTTGGGCATCCGCCGTCTCGACGATGGTGCCGAGGTTCATCACCGCGACGCGGTCGGCGATGTGCTTAACCACGGCGAGATCGTGCGAGACGAAGATGTAGGCAAGCTTCAGACGATCCTGCAGGTCGCGCAGCAAATTCAGGATCTGGGAACGGATCGAGACGTCGAGCGCCGACACCGGCTCGTCGCAGATGATCAGCTTCGGCTCGACTGCGAGCGCGCGGGCAATCGCGATGCGCTGGCGCTGGCCGCCGGAGAATTCGTGCGGATAGCGGCGCGCAAAGCGCGGCTCGAGCCCGACCAGACGCAACAGCTCCTCGACCCGCGCGCGGCGGTCCGCGGCCGGGACGAGATTATGCAGCGCCAGCGGCTCGGTCAGGATCTGGCTCACCGTCATGCGCGGGTTGAGCGAGGCGTAGGGGTCCTGGAAGATCAGCTGCGCGGCGCGGCGGAATGCGCGCAGCTGCCCGGCATTGAGCGTGCCGAGGTCGCGGCCCTCGAAGCGGATCCGTCCGGCGTCCGGCTCGATCAGCCGCAGCACCAGCCGGCTGACGGTGGATTTGCCGCAGCCGGATTCGCCGACCAGCGCCAGCGTCTTGCCGGCCTCGACCGTGAAGCTGACGCCGTCGACCGCCTTCACATGGGCGGTCGGCCGGCCGAACAGCGAGCGTTCGGCGACGAAATGCTTCACCAGCCCTTCGACCTCGAGCAGCACGGTCATGACACCAGCCGCTCCAGCGGCGCGCGGAGGCAGCGCGAGGCGTGGGTCGGGCTCAGCATCGCGAGCGGCGGCGGCGCTTGGGTGCAGGCAAGTTCCACGAACGGACAGCGCGCGGCGAAGCGGCAGCCGGCGGGCGGGTTCGCCATGTTCGGCACCATGCCCTCGATGGTGGCGAGGTGGCTGGTGCGGCGGTCGAGGCGCGGGATCGAGCCGAGCAGACCGACCGTGTAGGGATGCTGCGGATTGGCAAACAGCTCGTCGACCGGTGCGCGCTCGACGATCTCGCCGGCATACATCACCGCGACCTCGTCGCAGACTTCGGCGACGACGCCGAGATCGTGGGTGATCAGGATGATCGCGGCGCCGCTCGCGGCCTTCAGCTCCCGCATCAGATCGAGGATCTGCGCCTGCAAGGTGACGTCGAGCGCGGTGGTCGGCTCGTCGGCGATCAGAAGCTGCGGATCGCAGGCCAGCGCCATCGCGATCATCACGCGCTGGCGCATGCCGCCGGACAGCTTGTGCGGAAACTCGTCGATGCGTTTCTCGGGCGAGGGGATGTGGACGCGGCGCAGCAGCTCGATGGTGCGTTCGCGCGCCGCGCGCCGGGAGCCGCCGCGGTGGCGCAAGATGGTCTCGGTGATCTGGTCGCCGATGGTGAAGCTCGGGTTGAGCGAGGTCATCGGCTCCTGGAAGATCATCGCAAGGCGATTGCCGCGCAGGTCGCGCAGCGTCGTATCAGGCACGTCGAGCAGGTCGAAGCCGTCGAAGCGGATCGCGCCGGAGACCGCGGCGGATTGCTTCGGCAACAGCCCCATGATCGCGAGCGAGGTCACGCTCTTGCCGCAGCCGGACTCGCCGACGAGGCCGAGCGTCGCGCCCTTGGCGACGGAAAGATCGACGCTGTCGACGGCATGCGTCTTGCGGCCGTCATCGCCCTGGAAGGTGACGCGCAGGCCTTCGATCTCGATCAGCGGGCCTGCCGTCATTCGCGGCTCGTGGTTGCCGTGGCGATGCCGGCGTCGATTGTGGCGCGATCGCTGGTTCCGGCCGGGTTGCCGCGGGTCGGCATGAAGCTCCGGAACGGCACCCAGTGCTCGCGGCTGACGGCTTCCAGCCGCTCAAGCTCGCGCAGGGGATCGGCGTGGTCGTCGACGCGCAGGTCGAGCGCCGGCCATTCCTCCGCGCCGTGGATCAGAAGCGCCGCCGATTGCTTGCCGCGCTTGTCGCCGCCGGCCGCTTCGCCGGCGAACATCGCCTTGATCAGCCGTTCCGCGAACGGCAGCTTCTCGTTCTCGGCATAAACGCGCGCGGTCTCGTCGAGCACCGCAGGTCCGGCCAGCATGTTGCCGGCGATCGAGAATCCGTCGCCGGCGATATGGCCGAACCAGTCGATGCAGTCCTTGCCGGAATGCGCCGCGATGCGGCCGCTGGCGTCCATGACATGGAGCTGCCGGCTTTCGCGGCCGCTGTCGGGCGCAATCAGCGCCGCGATCACCTCATGCGGGCTGTTGCCGCCGCGTAACAGGGCGAGGCCGTCGATGCCGTAATAGGGATTGACCAGCGCCTGCGTCGCCACCGCGCCGATCCCGGGTGCGATGTGCGGCACCAGCGCGCCGACCGCGAAGAACCGCGTCGTGACGGCGATGCCGAGCTGGCCGGTGGCGCTGTCGCGGGCGATGATCGACCAGGTCATCTCAAACCTTCGTGCTTAGCGGCCTGCGGCGTAACCCTGCATGCCGCGCGGATTGGCGGCGGCGCGGCGGCGGGGGCCGACCTTCGAGGCCGCGGTGAGGCGGCCTTCCGACCAATCGGGACCAATCTCAACCACATGGCCGCGGCGTTTCAATTCGTCGATGGTCGATTTCGGCACCCGGTTTTCCAGCACCAGGACGCCGGGCCGCGACGTGCGCGGCCAGAACGAGATCGGGAAATGCTCGGAGTGCCAGGCCGGCGCGTCGATCGCCTCCTGCAGATTGAGATTGGCGTGGACATGGCGCAGGAAGAACTGCGTGATCCACTGGTCCTGCTGGTCGCCGCCCGGCGAGCCCCAGGAGAGATACGGCTCGCGGTCGCGCAGCGCCATGGTCGGCGAGAGTGTGGTGCGCGGCCGCTTGCCCGGCGCGAGTGAGGCAGGGTGGTTCTCCTCGAGCCAGAACATCTGGGCGCGGCTGCCGAGGCAGAAGCCGATCTCGGGAATCACCGGCGAGGACTGCAGCCAGCCGCCGGACGGCGTCGCCGAGATCATGTTGCCGGCCTTGTCGATGATGTCGAAATGCACGGTGTCGCCGCGCACTTCGCCGAACCGGCCGACGGTCGGCTCGCCCGCGCCCATGGCGCCGACCGCTTCGCGATGTCCTTCGGCGTGTCGCAACTTCACGACGCCGCCGAAGCCCTCGACCGAGCCGGGACGGAAGTCGAGCGAAGCCTGGTCTTTTGAGATCAGCTTGCGCCGTTCGTTGTTATAGGCATCGGACAGCAGCGTCTCGATCGGGATGTCCGTGAACTTCGGGTCGCCGTAGAACGTCTCGCGATCGGCATAGGCGAGCTTGGCGGCTTCGATCTGCAGATGGATGAAGTCGGGGCCTGCGGGATCGAGCCCGTCGAGCTCGAAACCCTTCAGCAGCGCGAGCTGCTGCAGCATCACCGGACCCTGGCTCCAGACCCCGGCCTTCTGCACGGTGTAGCGGCCGTAATCGTAGGTGAGCGGCGCCTCGATGGTCGGCTGCCAGCGCGCCATGTCGTCGGCCGACAGCACGCCGCGATGCGGCGAGCCGGAGACGTCCATCACCTCCTGGGTGCGGCAGAACTTGTCGATCGCCTCGGCGACGAAGCCCTTCGACCAGGCCTGCCGCGCGCGCTCGATCTGCGCGACGCGGTCGCTGCCGGCGCTCTCTGCCTCATCGAGGATGCGTGTGTAAGTTTCCGCGAGCTTCTTGTTGGTGAAGATCGTGCCGGGCTTCGGCACCTCGCCGTTGGGCAGATAGACGTCGGCCGATGTGGTCCAGTATTTCCGGAACAGTTGTTCTACGGTCTTGATGGTGGCCGATGCGCGCTCGACCAGCGGATAGCCGTCGCGTGCGTAGGCGATCGCGGGCTCCAGCACGTCGCGCAGCTTCATGGTGCCGTAGTCGCGCAGCAGCAGCATCCAGGATTCGAATGTGCCGGGCACGCAGGCCGCAAGCAGGCCGGTGCCGGGCACCATCTCGAGACCCTCGCTGCGATAATGCGCGATGGTTGCCTTCGCCGGCGCCGGGCCCTGGCCGCAGATCACCTCGCTTTTGCCGCGCTTGACGTCGTGCACGATGATCGGCACGTCGCCGCCGGGGCCGTTCAGATGCGGCTCGACCACCTGTAGCGTGAAGGCGGTGGCCACTCCGGCGTCAAAGGCGTTGCCGCCCTTCTCCAGCGTTGCCATGCCGACCGCGGTGGCGATCCAGTGCGTCGAGGTGACGACGCCGAAGGTGCCTTCGATCTCGGGCCGGGTTGTGAACGGATCGGGGTTGATGTTGCTCATGGCGATTGACCGTTCGTCGGTTTGTTGTTGGGTCTTCTCGGCGGGCGCACTTGATCACAGGCCGGCTGGTATGCCAACCGCTTGGTGGACATGGCCGCTCCCATCCGCGTGATCATGCCGGAACGGCGGCGGGATTGTTGACGGCATGGCAGGCGACGCCGTCGATCAGTTCCGGCGTCTTCTGGCGGCAGAGATCGAAGGCGAGGGGACAGCGCGGGTTGAACGAGCAGCCCTGCGGCGGATCGATCGGATTTGGAATCTCGCCCTTCACCGGGATGCGCTGGCGGCCGGACATCGCAAGGTCCGGAACCGCGCCGAGCAGCATCTTCGTGTAGGGCATCCGCGGGTTCTCGAACAATTCCCGACCCTCGGCGATCTCGACAATGCGGCCGAGATACATCACGCCGATCCGGCTCGCCATGTGGCGGACCACTGCGAGATTGTGGCTGATGAAGAGATAGGTGAGGCCGAACTTGTCCTGCAGGTCGCGCATCAGATTGAGGATCTGCGCCTGCACGGAAACGTCGAGCGCCGAGGTCGGCTCGTCGCAGACGATGAACTCGGCCTCGGACGCCAGCGCGCGGGCGATCGCAATGCGCTGGCGCTGGCCGCCGGAAAATTCGTGCGGGAATTTTTGGCCGTCGTCGGGGTGCAAGCCGACCAGCGAGAGCAATTCGCCGACCCGGGCCTTGATGTCGCGCTCGCCCTGGATCAGGTCGAAGGCGCGGATCGGCTCGGCGACGATGGCGGCGACCCGGTAGCGCGGATTGAGGCTCGCATAGGGATCCTGGAAAACCATCTGGATGCGCCGGCGCAGGCGGCGGCGCGCCTGGCCCTGCCGCGGGTCGGTCATCGAGACCCCGTCGATGACGACCTCGCCCGAACTCGGCGGCAGCAGGCCGACCACCATGCGTGCGACCGTGGTCTTGCCGGAACCGGATTCGCCGACCAGCGCGAAGGTCTCGCCGCGCTTGATGTCGAAAGAGACGCCGTCGACGGCTTTCAGGAATTCGAGATGGCCGCCCTCGATCACGCGGTTGAGCCACGGCTTGGAGACGTCGAAGACGCGGCGCAGGTTCCTGACCTCGATCAATGTCCCGCTCATGCCGCCGTCTCCTTCGCCGGCTCGAACAGGTGGCAGGCGACGGATTGCGTGCCCTGCCGGATCGGCTCGGGGCGTTCGACGTGGCAGCGATCGAAGGCAAACGCGCAGCGCGGATTGAACGGGCAGCCCGGCGGGATCGCCGACAGCCGCGGCATCGAGCCGGGGATCTGCACCAGGCGCTTGTCCTCGCCGGCAAGCGTCGGGATCGCGCCCATCAGGCCCCTGGCGTAGGGATGCAGCGGATTGCGCACCACCTCCTGCACCGGGCCGATCTCGGCGATGCGGCCGGAATACATCACCGCAACGCGGTCACAGGTCTCGGCGATCACGCCCATGTCGTGGGTCACCAGCATCACGGCGGTCCCGTGATCGCGGCCGAGCCGCTTGATCAGCGCGATGATCTGCGCCTGCACGGAGACGTCGAGCGCGGTGGTCGGCTCGTCGGCGATGATCAGCTCGGGCTCGGCACAGATCGCAAGCGCGATCACGACGCGCTGACGCATGCCGCCGGAGAATTCGTGCGGGTAACCGTCGATGCGCTTCTCCGGCGCGGGAATGCCGACCTCGGCCAACAGATCGATGGCGCGCCTGCGCGCGGCGCTCTCGCTGAGATTGCTGTGGGTTCGAATGGTCTCGATGATCTGGTCGCCGATCCGGTAGAGCGGATTGAGGCTGGTCAGCGGATCCTGGAAGATCATGCCGATCCGCTTGCCCCTGATGCGGCGGATCTCCTCCGGCGGCAGATGGTCGATCCGCGTGCCCGAGAGCTCGATCTCGCCGCCGGAAATGCGGCCGGGCGGATCGATCAGCCCGATCACGGCAAGGCCGGTGACCGATTTGCCGGCGCCGGACTCGCCGACCACGCCGAGCACCTCGCCCTTGGCGATGTCGAACGACACGCCGTTGATGGCGCGCAAGGTCGCACGGCGGGTGACGAATTCCACCTCGAGATTGCGCACGGAAAGAACAGGCTTGGTCATCGGAGCTTCGGATTGAGGGCGTCGCGCAGCCAGTCGCCGAGCAGGTTGATGGAGAGGATCAGGCCGGCCAGCGCAATGCCGGGGAAGGCCACGATCCACCATTCGCCGGCGAACAGATAGTTGTTGCCGATCCGGATCAGGGTGCCGAGCGAGGGCATGGTGTCGGGCATGCCGGCGCCAAGGAACGACAGCGTCGCCTCGGTGATGATCGCGAGCGCGAGGTTGATGGTGGCGATGACGAGGATCGGGCCCATCGTGTTCGGCAGCACGTGCCGCAACATGATCTTCGGCGCCGGCAGGCCGATCAGCTGCGCCGCGGCCACGTAATCCTTGTTCTTCTCGACCATCACCGAACCGCGCACGGTGCGGGCATATTGCACCCAGAAACTGAGGCCGATCGCGATGATCAAGACGCCGAGCGTGCTCATCTCGTCGAGCCGGTTGCCGAGCAGCGATTTGGCGACGCCGTTGACCAGCAGCGCGATCAGGATCGCGGGGAAGGTGAGCTGCACGTCGGCGATCCGCATGATCACGGTGTCGACCACGCCGCCGAAATAGCCTGCGATCAGCCCGAGGGCGATGCCGAGCGCGCCGGCAAAGACCACGCCGGCCAGGCCGACTGCAAGCGAGATGCGCAGGCCGTAAAGGATCGCCGAGAGCACGTCGCGGCCCTGCTCGTCGGTGCCGAGCAGGAACGGGCTCTGGCCGTCGGCGGTCCACAGCGGCGCGATCCGCGAGTTGATCAGCTGCAGTTGCGCCGGGTCGAACGGGTTCTGCACCGCGAGCCATGACGCGAAGATCGCGAGCAGAAAGAACAGCAGCGTGATCACGGCGGCGACCATCGTCAGCCTGGAGCGGCGGAACGAATAGAAGATGTCGCTATCGAGCGCGCGCCTGAACCAGCCGGCAGGGGCCTGGTGGTCTTGGGAGCGATGGGGGACGACGGCATCGGACATCGGTCAGCCCCTCACGCCGCGCGGCCGACGGTCGACCGCAAGCGCGGATCGACCACGGTGTAGAGGATGTCGACCACGAGATTGATGGTGACGAAGATCAGCGAGACCATCAACAGATACGCGGCCATGATCGGGATATCGACATTTTGCACGGCCTGCACGAACAGAAGTCCCATGCCCGGCCATTGGAACACGGTTTCGGTGATGATCGAGAAAGCAATAACCGAGCCAAACTGCAGCCCGGCCACCGTGATCACGGGAACCAGGGTGTTCTTCAACGCATGGCCGAAATGGATCGCGCGCGTGGTCAGACCGCGGGCGCGGGCGAAGCGGATATAGTCGGTCCGCAGCACTTCCAGCATTTCGGCGCGCACCAGCCGCATGATCAGGGTCATCTGGAACAGCCCGAGCGTAATCGCCGGCATGATCAGCGCCTTGAGGCCCGAGACGGTCAGCAGTCCGGTGGTCCACCAGCCGAGCTTCACCACCTCGCCGCGGCCGAAGGAGGGCAGCCAGCCCAGCGTCACCGCGAACAGATAGATCAGGAGGATGCCGATCAGGAAGGTCGGCAGCGAAATGCCGATCAGCGATACCGCCTGGAATAATTTGGCGAGCACGGTGTCGCGGCGCAGCGCCGAATAGACCCCCATCAGGATGCCGGCCACCATCGCGAACAGCGTCGCGCAGATCGAAAGCTCCAGCGTCGCCGGCAGCCGTTCCGCCAGCAGCGAGGAGACCGGCAGGCGGAACTGGTAGGACACGCCGAACTTGAACTGCAGCGCATTGATGAAGTAGCGGCCGAACTGCACCAGCACGGGATCGTCAAGGCCGAGCGACTGCCGGATCTCGGCGCGCTGCGCGGCCGAGGTATCGATCGAGACGATCTGGTTCACCGGATCGCCGGCGAAGCGGAACATCGCGAACGCAATCACGCCCACGGCGAGCATCACGCCGATTGCCTGCAGGAAGCGGCGAAGAGTGAAAGCCAGCATCTCTACCTTTCACTGCCTTTGACATTCGGCGCGCGGCCTTGCGCGGCCGGAAAATGAGCGGTCCCGGAAGCCTGCGCTTCCGGGACCCAATTCGCCGAAGCCACTATTCACCCTGTTTGGTCGCCCAGTAGAGCAGCACCTGGTTGTCCGCGCGCTGGGTCAGTTTGACCTTTTTCGACACGCCCCACACCAGCGGTTGCTGATGCAGCGGAATGTAGCCGTAATCCTTGATGACGATGTCGTAGGCTTGCTTGATCAACTGGTCGCGCTTGGCAGTGTCGCCCTCGATCAGCACCTTGTCGGTGAGCGCGTCGACTTCCTTGTTACAATAGCCGCCGAGATTGGCCTCGCCCCGGGTGGCATCCTTCGGATCGTCGCGGCAGCCCAGGATGTCGTGCAGCACGTTGTGCGAGTCGGACGTCGCGGGCGTCCAGCCCAGCATGAAGAACGAGGTCTGGTAGCCGCCGGGCTTCAGCACCTTGGCGAAATACTGCGCCTTCGGCTGCGCCAGCAGGTTCACCTTGACGCCGATGCGGGCCAGCATGCCGACCACCGCCTGGCAGATCGCGGCGTCGTTGACATAGCGGTCGTTCGGGCAGTCCATCGTGACTTCGAAGCCGTTCGGATAACCGGCGTCGGCCAGCAGCTTCTTGGCACCATCAGGATCGAGCTTCGGCCGGGTGAATTCCTTCGACAGCGGATAGAGCTCGGGGGCGATCATCAACGTCGAGGGGGTCGACATGCCGCGCATCACGCGGGTCTTGATCAGATCGACGTCGATGGTCTTGTAGAACGCTTCGCGGACGCGGATGTCCTTGAACGGATTCTTGCCCTTGATGTTGGAATACAGCAGCTCGTCGCGCGCCGTATCCATGCCGATAAAGATGGTACGAATCTCCGGCGCGGTCATGACGGTGGCGACGCCGCTGGAATTGACGCGCTGGATGTCCTGGAGCGGAACCGGTTCGATCACGTCGACTTCGCCCGAGAGCAGCGCGGCAACGCGGGTGGCGTCGGAGCCGATCGGGGTGAAGATGATCTCCTTGAGATTATGCTCGGGCTTGCGCCAATAGCCGGGAAACGCCTTGAACACTGTTTTCACGCCGGGCTGGTGGCTCTCGATCGTGAAGGGGCCGGTGCCGTTCTCGTGCAGCGCCGCGTAGCTCGGCGTGGTTGCGGAGGCCGGCGTCGGTGCAACCGAATTGTTCTCCTCGGACCACTTCTTGTCCATGATGTACCAGCTATCCCACTGCGAGATCAGGATGGGATTGGGCGAGTCCAGCGTCACGTCGACGGTGTAGTCGTCGACCTTGCTGAACTTGGCGTCGGCCGGGACGTTGCTGAGGAAGTTGGAGCCCTTGGCGCGGACGCGCTCGGCCGAGAACAGCACGTCGTCGGCGGTGAAGGGATCGCCATTGTGGAATTTCACGCCCTTGCGCAGATGGAAGCGCCATTTGGTCGGGCTCAGCGTCTCCCAGCTTTCCGCCAGGGCCGGAATGATCTTGAGGTCCTTGTCGCGCGCGGTGAGGCCTTCGTAGACGTGGGCGTGGTGCGCGATCGTCGTGGTTTCCTTCAGCGTGTAGGGATCCAGCGACTTCAGCTCGCCCTGGTTCGCATACTTCAACGTCTGGGCCGATGCCGGCCAAGCAAAGGCGACGAATGCGACGGCAGCCGCCGCAAAACTCCAACGTACCGACATGTGATCCCGCGTCCCCGTTTTTGTCCGCCGGCTGCTGTGTCCGGCTGGTATTATCGATCCATGTTGCCAGAGTTTACCGGCTGCGCAAGCGCGATTTGCCAAAGGGTTAACCGGTTTGCGCGGGTGCAGCGCAATGAAGCGATCTAAGAGCAGGCGGCAGGCGCGAACGCGTGACATTCGACTTTCGGAGTGCCGCTTGTCGCTCCCGGGAAAGATCTCGGGCGCGCCGCGTTACGCCGGCCGCTCCAAACGGTTTGGAGCAACCGCTCCAAACAGTTTGGTTGACCATAACGGATGATTGAGGCCGACTGCCCCCCGGGGCAGGTACGGCTCGCTTGCGCAACTCGCCCCGTCGCGGCGATACTATGGCGGGCCAAGGCGCATTTGAGGAGGCGGATATGAAGGTCAACGTCGAGATAGATTGCACGCCCCTCGAAGCGCGACAGTTCTTCGGCCTGCCGGATGTGGCGCCGATGCAAACCGCCGTCATGGACAAGCTGCAGCAGCAGATGCTGTCGAACATCGAGAAGATTTCGCCGGAATCGCTGATGCAGAGCTGGTTCACCTTCGATCCCAAGCTCGCCGAGCGCTTCCAGGACATGTTCGTGGCCATGGCCGGCTTCGGCGGCGCGAGCAAGAAGAAATAGTGGCCGGCATGGACAGGAGCGTTGATGGGACCGAACGCCGGTTGCGCCCGCCGAGCCTGTTCCTGATGCTGGCGGAGGCGCGCGGCGTGCTCGAACTCAATTCGAGCCTGCTGCTGTCGCCTTTGCTGATGCGGGCGCCGAGAGGCGACGGTCATCCGGTGCTGGCGCTGCCGGGCTTCCTTGCCAGCGACCTTTCGATGGCGCCGATGCGGCGCTATCTGAAGGAGCTCGGCTACGATGCCTATGCCTGGAACATGGGCCGCAATTTCGGCGGGATTTCCAGCAGGCGGGCTGCGCTGCGCGACCTGCTGAAGCGGGTCCATGAGGCGTCCGGGCGCAAGGTCTCGATCATCGGCTGGAGCCTCGGCGGCGTCTATGCGCGCGACCTGGCGTCGCAGATGCCGGAGCTGGTGCGCTCCATCATCACGCTGGGCAGCCCGTTCGCTGACGACATCCGCGCCACCAATGCGACGCGGCTCTATGAGCTGTTGTCCGGCGAAGGTGTCGACGCCATCCCGGAGATCCGCACCGCGATCGCCGGCGACATGCCGGTGCCGACAACCTCGATCTATTCCCGCACCGATGGCATCGTGAACTGGCGGACCTCGCGCGTGCGGCCGTCGGCCACCGCCGAGAACATCGAGGTGCATTTCGCCAGCCATATCGGCCTCGGCGTCAATCCCGCGGCGCTGTGGGCGATTGCGGACCGGCTGGCCCAGCCGGAAGGGGAATTCCGGCATTTTGACCGCTCGGGCCCCTTTGCCATTGCCTACGGGCCGGCAGAACAGGCACTATCCTGACCAGAAGACGAGAAGCGCCGCCCAAGGCGCCCGCGTAAGTAGGCTCTCGGGAGGAGATCATGAGCGACGCCAAAAAGCTGTCCTCGCTGGACGCATCGTTTCTCTATCTGGAAACGCCGGAAATGCCGATGCATGTCGGCAGCATGGCGATCTTCCGCCTGCCGGACGGCTACAAGGGCGACTTCTTCGAGGAGTTCAAGGCGATGATCGCCTCGCGGCTGCACATCGCGCCGATCCTCAAGGCGCGGCTGCAGAAGGCGCCGCTCGACATCGACCATCCGTCCTGGGTCGAGGACGATCAGTTCGACATCGACCGTCACATCTTCCGTGCCAGCCTGCCGGCGCCGCACGATCGCGCGACGCTGGAGCGCATCGTCGGCTGGATGCACGCCAAGCTGTTGAACCGCGCCCGCCCGCTCTGGGAGTTCTACGTCTTCGAGGGCATGAAGGACAACGAGATCGGGCTCTATTCCAAGATGCACCATGCCTGCATCGACGGCGGTGCCGGCGCGGCGCTGACCAGCATGATCTACGACCTGACGCCGGTGCCGCGCGAGATCGAGCCGCCGAGCGCGAAGAAAGTCGCGCAGGAGCCGCGCGACATCGCGGCCAATCTGATCGATGCCTATCAGCAGCTCTGGACCCAGCCGTTCGAGGCGGCCGCCGCCGCGCAGAAGAGCCTGGAGCTGCCGCGTTCCGGCAAGAGCGACCTCGGCTCGATCCTGTTCGACAACGCCATGTTCCAGATCGAGAGCGCGGTGAAGTTCGCCGGCTCCATGCCGACGGTCATGAAGAGCCTGTCCGACGTCGTCGCCAAGGTCGCCGATCCGAGGTCGCGCGAGAGCCTGCAGGCGATGTCCTCGCCGCCGACCATCCTCAACAAGGCGATCTCGTCCGAACGCAGCTTTGCCGGCACCTCGATCTCGCTGTCGCGTGCCAAGGCACTGGCGAAGGCGTCCGGCGGCAAGCTCAACGACGTCGTGCTGGCGCTCGCCTCCGGCGTGGTGCGGCGCTATCTGATCAGCCAGGGCGCGCTGCCGAACAAGTCGCTGACGGCAGGCGTTCCGATCTCGCTGCGCGAGGAGGGCAACGCCGAATCCAACAACCAGGTGTTCGGCATGATCTGCTCGATCGCGACCGACATCGAGGACCCAAGGAAGCGGCTGGAAACCATCATCGCGCAGTCGACCAGGTCCAAGGAGATGTCGCATCCGCTGCGCGCCTTGGTGCCGCAGGTCACCAACATCTCGCTGCTGGGGGCGCCGATCCTGGTGCAGATCCTGGCGCTGCTCTACAGCCGCTCCGACCTCTCCAACGTGCTGCCGCCGGCCACCAACATCACGGTCTCGAACGTGCCGGGGCCGCGGCAGACGCTGTATGCGGCGGGTGCCGAGCTGCTGCACATCTTCCCGGTTTCGATCTCGACCCACGGCGTGGCGCTCAACATCACCGTGCAGAGCTACCGCGATCAGCTCGATTTCGGTTTCATCGTAGGCGCCAACATCATTCCCCACGTGCAGGTGATGTGCGACATGCTGCCGCTCGAGTTCGATGTACTCGAGGCGGCGTTCGCTCCCCCGCCTGCGGACATCAAGGGCGCAGCCGAATAAGGATCCCTGCCGATGATTGAAATGCCACCGCTGCAGTTCGCCGAGACGAACGGCATCCGCATGGGGTTTTATGAAGCAGGCCCCAAGACCGACACGCCGCCGGTTGTGCTGTGCCACGGCTGGCCTGAACTGGCGTTCTCCTGGCGCCACCAGATCAAGGCGCTGGGCGAGGCCGGCATCCGGGTGATTGCGCCGGACCAGCGCGGCTATGGCGCGACCGACCGGCCGGAGCCGGTCGAGGCCTACGACATGGAGCACCTGACCGGCGACCTCGTCGGCCTGCTCGACCATCTCAAGATCGACAAGGCGACCTTCGTCGGTCACGACTGGGGCGGCTTTGTCGTCTGGCAGATGCCGCTCAGGCATCCTGCGCGGGTCGCCGGCGTCGTCGGCGTCAACACGCCGCATTGGGACCGTGCGCCGATGGACCCGATCGCGCTGTTCCGCCAGCGCTTCGGCGATCACATGTACATCGTCCAGTTCCAGGATCCGGCGCGCGAGCCCGACCGCATCTTCGGCGGCCGCGTCGAGCAGACCTTCGACGCCTTCATGCGCAAGCCGGCGCCGCGTCCGGCGGATGCGCCGCCCGAACAGCCGATCGCCGGCGTCGGCGCCTCGGCGCGGCTCAATCTGGCGTTTCCGCAGATGATCGCGAATTACGACGCCAAGCACGATCCGCGCACGCCGATCCTGTCCGCGGACGAGAAAAAGGTGTTCGTCGACACCTTCACCAAGACCGGCTTCACCGGCGGCATCAACTGGTATCGCAATTTCACCCGCAACTGGGAGCGCTCGTCCGGGCTGGACCATCACGTCCGGGTGCCGTCGCTGATGATCATGGCCGAGAACGACGCGGTGCTGCCGCCCTCGGCCGCCGACGGCATGGAGCGGCTGGTGCCGGACCTCGAGAAGTACCTGGTCAAGGACAGCGGCCATTGGACGCAGCAGGAAAAGCCTGACGAAGTCAGCGCGAAGCTGATCGAATGGCGCAGAAAGCGGTTTGGGTAGCCGTCATCCTGCGGTGCGCGCCGCCTTTGGCGCGCCTCGAAGGATGAGAGGGACTGGAGCAAGCGGCCATCCTTCGAGACGCGCGCGTTGCGCGCTCCTCAGGATGACGGTGCGTAGTGAGGGGGCACTTCGAAAATGGCGTCCGGCAACAGACTGAGTCCGATTCCGCATCCGCCGACGAAGCCGGTGGTCGGCAACATGCTGTCGCTGGACTCGACCGCGCCGGTGCAGCATCTCGTGAAGCTCTCCAAGGAGCTCGGACCGATCTTCTGGCTCGACATGATGGGCGCGCCGCTCGTGATCGTCTCCGGTCACGATCTGGTAGACGAGCTCTCCGACGAGAAGCGCTTCGACAAGGCGGTGCGCGGCTCGCTGCGCCGGGTGCGCGCGGTCGGCGGCGACGGGCTGTTCACCGCCGACACCAGGGAGCCGAACTGGAGCAAGGCGCACAACATCCTGATGCAGCCGTTCGGCAACCGCGCCATGCAGTCGTATCACCCGAGCATGGTCGACATCGCCGAGCAGCTGGTCAAGAAATGGGAACGCCTCAACGCCGACGAGGAGATCGAGGTCGTCCACGACATGACGGCGCTCACCCTCGACACCATCGGCCTGTGCGGCTTCGACTACCGCTTCAACTCGTTCTACCGCCGCGACTACCACCCGTTCGTGGAATCGCTGGTGCGCTCGCTCGAAACCATCATGATGACCCGCGGCCTGCCGCTCGAGGGTCTGTGGATGCAGAAGCGGCGCAAGACCCTGGCCGACGACGTCGCCTTCATGAACAAGATGGTCGACGAGATCATCGCCGAGCGGCGCGGCAGCACCGCCGCGACCGACGACAAGAAGGACATGCTGGCGGCGATGATGACCGGCGTCGACCGCGCCACCGGCGAGCAGCTCGACGACGTCAACATCCGCTACCAGATCAACACCTTCCTGATCGCCGGCCACGAGACCACCAGCGGCCTGTTGTCGTGCACGATCTACGCGCTGCTGAAGCACCCGGAGGTGCTGAAGAAGGCCTATGAGGAGGTCGATCGCGTCCTCGGTCCCGACGTCAACGCGCGGCCGACCTATCAGCAGGTGACGCAGCTCACCTACATCACGCAATGCTTGAAGGAGGCGCTGCGGCTGTGGCCGCCGGCGCCGGCCTACGGCATCGCGCCTTTGGCCGATGAGACGATCGGCGGCAAATACAAGCTGAAGAAGAACACCTTCATCACCATCCTGGTGATGGCGCTGCACCGCGATCCCAGCGTCTGGGGCCCCAACCCGGACGTGTTCGATCCCGAGAATTTCAGCCGCGAGGCGGAGGCCAAGCGGCCGATCAATGCCTGGAAGCCGTTCGGCAACGGCCAGCGCGCCTGCATCGGCCGCGGCTTCGCCATGCACGAGGCGGCGCTGGCGATCGGGATGATCCTGCAACGCTTCAAGCTGATCGACGTGCATCGCTACCAGATGCATCTGAAGGAGACGCTGACCGTCAAGCCCGATGGCTTCAGGATCAAGGTGCGGTCGCGCGACGACAAGGACCGCGGCGCGTTCGCCGGCGGCACGGGCGCGGTTGCAGCCGCGCCGAAGGCGCCGCGCGCGCCGGCCACGCGCCCGGGCCACAACACGCCGATGCTGGTGCTGTACGGCTCCAATCTCGGCTCCGCCGAGGAACTGGCAACCCGCATGGCGGATCTGTCGGAGATCAACGGCTTCGCGACGCGGTTGGGTCCGCTGGACGATTATGTCGGCAAGCTGCCGGAGGAGGGCGGCGTGCTGATCATCTGCGCCTCCTATAATGGCGCGGCGCCCGACAACGCCACGCAGTTCGTCAAATGGCTTGAGAGCGACCTGCCGAAGGATGCCTTCGCCAAGGTGCGCTACGCGGTGTTCGGTTGCGGCAACAGCGATTGGGCGGCGACCTACCAGTCGGTGCCGCGCTTCATCGACGAGCAGCTGACCAAACATGGCGCGCGCGCCGTCTATCCGCGCGGCGAGGGCGATGCGCGCAGCGATCTCGACGGCCAGTTCCAGAAATGGTTTCCGGAGGCGGCCAAGGTCGCGACCAAGGAATTCGGTATCGACTGGAATTTCACCCGCACCGCCGAGGACGAGCCGCTCTACGCGATCGAGCCGGTGGCGCAGGGTGCGGTCAATACCATCGTCACGCAGGGCGGCGCGGTGCCGATGAAGGTGCTCGCCAACAGCGAGCTGCAGACCAAGGAGGGCGCTCATCCGTCGGAGCGTTCGACCCGGCACATCGAGGTCGAGCTGCCGGCCAGCCTGAAATACCGTGTCGGCGATCATCTCAGCGTGGTGCCGCGCAACGATCCGACATTGGTCGATTCCGTTGCGCGCCGCTTCGGCTTCCTGCCGGCCGACCAGATCCGTCTGCAGGTCTCGGAAGGCCGCCGCGCGCAATTGCCGGTCGGCAATGCCGTGTCGGTCGGGCGGCTGCTCACCGAGTTCGTCGAGCTGCAGCAGGTCGCGACCCGCAAGCAGATCCAGATCATGGCCGAGCACACCCGCTGCCCGGTGACCAAGCCGAAGCTGATGGCCTATGTCGGGGACGACGATGCCTCGGCCGCGCGCTATCGCACCGACGTCTTGGCGAAGCGCAAATCGGTATTTGACCTGCTCGAGGAATATCCGGCCTGCGAGCTGCCGTTCCACCTCTACCTCGAAATGCTGTCGCTGCTGGCGCCGCGCTATTATTCGATCTCGTCGTCTCCGGCCGGCGAGGCGCAGCGCTGCAGCGTCACCGTGGGCGTGGTGGAGGCGCCGGCAAGTTCCGGGCTCGGCATCTACAAGGGCGTCTGCTCGAACTATCTGGCGCGTCGCCGCGCCGGCGACACCGTCCACGCCACCATCAAGGAGACCAAGGCGGGCTTCCGCCTGCCCGATGACAATGCCGTGCCGATCATCATGATCGGGCCGGGCACCGGGCTCGCACCGTTCCGCGGCTTCCTGCAGGAGCGCGCCGCGCGCAGGGCGCAGGGCGCGACGCTGGGACCGGCGATGCTGTTCTTCGGCTGCCGGCACCCCGAGCAGGACTTCATCTATGCGGATGAGCTGAAGGCGTTCGCAGCCGACGGTGTCAGTGAACTCCACACCGCCTTTTCACGTGCCGATGGCCCGAAGACCTATGTGCAGCACCTTGTCGCCGCGCACAAGGACCGGATCTGGGAGCTGATCGAGAAGGGCGCGATCGTCTATGTCTGCGGCGACGGCGGCAAGATGGAGCCCGACGTCAAGGCGACCTTGATGTCGATCTATCGCGAGCGCACCGGTGTCGACGCTGCCGCCGCCGCGCGCTGGATCGAGGAAATGGGCACCAGGAACCGCTACGTGCTCGACGTCTGGACAGGTGGGTAGGCTTGCGGCCTAGGATGACCGTGATGCATCCCCATCGTCGTCCCTGCTTTCGCAGGGACGACACGGAGTTTGTTGCGCCAGTCGTGAGTCACTATTTCGCATTCTCCAGGCGCTCGCTTCGCGTGCCTCGACGCCCATGCTAGAAACCGCCGCATGATTCCCTGGGAAAAGATCGATACCGCGCGCATTCCCGGAACCGAGGGTGAATTGCGTCTGATGCGGCGAGGCCGCGAATTCTCGATCATGCTCGGCACCAACGAGCTGATGAACAGCCGCCTGTCGGGCTCGGAAGAGGCGTTGGCGACGCTTGCCGCGAAGAAGATCGAGAAGGTCGCACGGCCGCATTTTCTGATCGGCGGCCTCGGCATGGGCTTTACGCTGCGGGCCGCACTCGCCGTACTCGGGCCCGAGGCGCGGATCACGGTGGCCGAACTGGTGCCGGCTGTCGTTGCCTGGGCGCGAGGCCCGATGGCGGAGATCTTCGGCGACAGCCTGAACGATCCGCGCGTGAGCATCCGGGAGGAGGATGTTGCCAGCGTGATCGAACGCCAACCGCTGAGCTTCGATGCCATCCTGCTCGACGTCGATAACGGGCCTGAAGGCCTGACCCGCAAGGCCAATGACGCGCTATATGATGTCTCCGGGCTTAGGATCGCACACACGGCATTGCGGCGCGGCGGCGTGCTCGCCGTCTGGTCGTCCGGTCCGAATGCCAAGTTCCCGAAATCGCTGACCCGGGCCGGGTTCGCGGTCAACGAAATTGCCGTCCGCGCCACCGGCCGGGGCCGCGGTGTCCGCCACGTGATCTGGATCGCGGTCAAGCAATAGCCGGCATCCCGGCGCGCTCGCCAGCCTGATCATGCCAATGGCCGAGCACAAGCCGTCACGATGCTTCAGAACATCGTGTTGCTGTTCGCCGGGTTTTCCGGAATTGGCTGCACCACGTCCCAATGCTCGACGATCTTGCCATCCTCAAGCTTGAAGATGTCGACGATCGCATTGCCGCGGGTGCCGGGCTCGCGCACGGCGTGGACGTGCAGGATCACGTAGTCGCCGTCGACGAATGAGCGCTTGATCTCGCTGTGCGAGTTCGGAAACTTCTCGCGCAGGAAGCCGATGAACTTGCGGAAGCCTTCCGGGCCGTCGGCCGCGCCGGGATTGTGCTGCACATAGCGGTTGCCGACATAGGCGAGCGCTGCATCGGCGTCCTTCTCGTTCAGCCCCTTCTCGTAGAACGCCAGCACCGCCTTGCGGTTGGCCTCCTGCTGCGCCTCGCCGGCGGCCGCCATTGCCGATGAAGATGCCAGCGCGAGGAGGAGAGCGGCGACGGCTGTCCGTGGCCGGAGAAGGGTCTTCATCTGGGGACTCCCGGTGGCTGATGGTGCGCGACCCGCGCGATGCATTGCGCTGTCTACCGCCTCCGCGCGGGCGCCGGAAGAACGCACTCCTGGCTCACATGGTTACCGGAAGATACCAGAGCCCCGTTCCGATTGAATCGGGACGGGACGGGGCTCTCGATTGTGGCTTTGACGCGTTTTCTTCACGCGAACCGGGATCCACTTCGCTCGAAAACGCTCCGGCCTCACGCCGCCTTCGCCGCCGCGCCATGCGCGTGCTTGTCGATGGCGTCGATGATCTGCGGCCACATCGGAATCGGCAGGGCGTGGCCCATGCCCTCGATCATCACGAGCTTCGCGCCCGGGATCGAGACCGCGGTGTCCTTGCCGCCTTCGGGATGTACCAGCGGATCGATGGTGCCGTGGATCACCAGCGTCGGCGCCTTGACGCCGCGCAGGCGCTCCTTGCGGCTGCCGGAGGCGAGGATGGCGCGGAGCTGGCGGCCGACGCCCTCCGGATTGAGGCCGCGCTCGAAGGTGCGCCGCGCGCGTTCGGGATCGAGCGCCTCATCCTCGGGAAACGAGCCGTTGCGCAGGACTTTCCAGGTCTGCCCGAAGCGGACGAAATACTCTTCCTTGCTCTTCGGCGGCGGCGCCATCAGCACCGCGGTCGCCTCGCGGGTCGGTCCTGGGATCTTTGGATTGCCCGTGGTCGACATGATCGAGGTCAGCGAGCGCACGCGCTCGGGGAAGGTGATGGCAACCTCCTGCGCGATCATGCCGCCCATCGAGGCCCCGACCAGATGCGCGGTGCGGATGCCGAGCGCATCCATCAGCCCGATCGTGTCCCTCGCCATGTCGGCCAGCTTGTAGGGCGCTGCGACCGGGATCTTCAGGAAGCGGAGCTTGAGCAGTTCGAGCGCGGTCAGCCGCTTGCCGCCGCTCAGGCGGGAGGATTTGCCGATATCCCTGTTGTCGAATCGGATGACGCGAAAACCGCGCGCGGCGAGCTGGCGGCAGAACTCGTCGTCCCAATGGATCATCTGGGCGCCGAGGCCCATGATCAGGAGCAGCGGCTCGGCATTCGCATCGCCAAAAATCTCGTAGCAGATGTCGATGCCATTGGCGCGGATGATCTGCGGCGGCTGATGGGCGAGCGTGGTCACGGGCGTCCCCTGCTGGTGTCGCGGTCAGGAACCTCTATGCCACGGATTGACGCAGCGCAGAAGAGCCTCGGCGTCGCTGGTCGCGCCGCGCTGTTGACCGATCAGCAGCAACAGTGTCGTATGGCAGAAACAAATGGAAGCGCGGCAAGCGCTCGGATTTGGTGTGGAGGAGCGCCGCATGGCCGACAAGGGCAACGACCCTGCCGTGATCTGGCAGACGATGATTGGCGAGATGGAGAAGGGGTTCAACTCCTTCGGCAACCAGCTCATGACCTCGCCGGAATTTTCCAAGGTGATGAACCAGGCCGGCGGCGTTGCGGCCGGCGCGCAGAAGCAGCTCGGCGAACTGATGGAGAAATATCTGCTGGCGATGAACCTGCCGAGCCGCGCCCAGCTCGTCGGCATGGCCGAGCGCCTGCAATCGATGGAGAACCAGCTCAACAAGATCAAGACGCTGCTGCAGCAGGTGCACCACAATTCGCTGGCGGCGGACGACGGCCACGGCGCAACGCCGCGGCCACCGCGCACCAAGCAGCCGCCAGCGGAGGGAGGCAGCAAATGAATGCTCCCACCCCCATTGATTTCGCCTCGATCTCCGAGCGGGTGCAGTCCGAGGTGCAGCGCGCGATCCAGCGCAGCATCAAGGGCGTCGAGTATTTCTCGAGCTCCGGCCCGTCGCTCGGCTCGACGCCGAAGGACGTGCTGTATTCGCGCGGCACCATGAACCTCTATCACTACCGGCCGCTGGCCGACGAAGTCTATCGCGTGCCGGTCCTGATCGTGATGGCGACCACCAACCGCGGCTACATCCTCGATCTGGTGCCGGGGCAGAGCTTCATCGAATTCCTGCTCAAGCGCGGCTTCGACGTCTACATGCTGGACTGGACTGCGCCGAAGCCCGAGGAAAAATCGCTGCGCATGGAGGATTACGTCCTCGACTTCATCCCGGAATCGGTCCGCCGCGTGCAGCAGGACTCCGGCGAAAAGGACGTCTCCGTGATCGGCTATTGCTTCGGCGGCGTGCTGTCGCTGCTCTATGGCTCGATCTTCAACGACGGGCCGATGAAGAACCTGATCTGCTTCACCACGCCGATCGATTTCCGCGAGATGAAGCTGTTCTCGAATTTCGCCGATCGCCGCTATTTCGACGTCGACCGGCTGATCGACAGCACCGGCAACATGCCGCCCGAGCTGATCCTGCAATCATTCGACATGTTGCGGCCGGCCGCGCGTGTCGCCGGCCAGATCCAGCTCTGGGACAACATCTGGAACGACGAGTTCGTGAAGTCGTACCGGATGTTCGACCGCTGGGCGACCGACACGCTGCCGCTCGCCGGCGAATATTTCCGCGCCATCACCAAGGACCTGATGTGGGACAACAAGCTCTACAACGACACCATGACCATCGGCGGCCGCGAGGCGAAGCTTGCCGACATCAAGGTGCCGATCCTGCATGCGGTCGCCGAGCACGACCACATCGTGCCGTATGATGCGGCAAAACATCTGATCACAAAGATCGGCTCCGCGGACAAGGAGGAGGTGATGCTGAAAGGCGGTCACGTCTCGCTGGTCGCCGGCGCAAACGCAATCAAGCGGCTGTGGCCGAAACTGGACTCCTGGCTGGGCAAGAGATCGACCTAAGAAGGGTCGACTTGAGAGAGATCGACATGACCGAACAACGTTCCTATCCGCGCCGCGTCAAGACCGAAGCGGGCGACATCGAGTTTCGCCTGATGATTCGGGACCACGAGGCCGCGGTGCTGGCCTTCGCGCAGAAGCTGCCGACGCATGATCTCTTGTTCCTGCCGCGCAATATCAGCCAACCGAAGGTGCTGTCGGCCTGGATCAACGAGATCGAGCGCGGCGACATCACGAGCCTGCTCGCGATCAAGGACGGCAAGGTGGTCGGCTGCGGCACCCTGGTGCGCGATCCGCACTCCTGGTCGCCGCATGTCGGCGAGATCCGGATGGTGGTGTCGCTCGACGTGCGCGGGCAGGGCGTCGGCCGGGCGCTGTCGCAGGAGACCTTCGCCATCGCGCTCGGTGCCGGGCTGGAGAAGTTCTCGGTGCAGATGACAGTCGACCAGCGGGCGGCGATCGCCTTGTTCGAGAGCCTCGGCTTCAAGGCGGAGGCCCTGCTGCGCGACCATGTCCGCGACGTCGAGGGCAAGACCCACGACATCGTCGTGCTGGGGCACAATGTGGCGCAGGTCCGGGCACAGATGGAAGCGTACGGGGTCTCTGACGCGGTCAGTGGTAATTAGGGACCGCTTGCTGCTGGTTCCTTAGGCGATCTGCCGGATATTCATGCTGTTCACGGTTTCGTGATATCGCGCTGCAACATCAATGTTGCGACGCACCATGAGGTGTGTCATAACACCGTTGCCCCGGGCCAAACCGGACGGGGTGAGCCCATAGCTCAAACCTGAGGATGGAGAGACCCCAATGACCACCGAAACCAATTCCGTGCTGAACAGCGTCAAGGAAGCCTTCGCGCCCGTCACCGAGGCGTTCACCAAGCTTCAGAACCTGGAAGTTCCGGAAGCCGCCCGTGAGTTCGTGAAGAAGCAGGCCGAGGCCGCCAAGACCCGCGCTGCCGATGCCTATGCCGGCTCGGAGAAGGTGACCAACGTGATCGAGTCCGCTGTTGCCGGTTCGGTGACCGAAGCCGCCAAGATCAGCCGCAACATCCAGCAGGCGATCTACCAGGACGCCGAGGCGTTCTTCGCCGGCATCGACAAGCTCGCGTCCGCCAAGTCGCTGAGCGAAGCCGCCCAGATCCAGTCGGAGCTGGCCCGTGCGCGTGGCGAACTGTTCGTCTCGCGGGCGAAGGCCACCACCGAGTATCTCGGCAAGCTCGTCACCGATGGTGCGAAGACCGCGCAGGACAACTTCGCCAAGGTCTACGGCAAGACCGCCTGATCGCGCTTGCACTGACCGACTGCCCTTTTCGAAGGCCCGCCATTTGCGGGCCTTCTTTTTTTGGGCGCACTCCCATACATCTCCTCATGGTGAGGAGGCGCTCTTGTGCCGTCTCGAACCATGAGGCCACCATACGGGCCTCATCCTTCGAGATGCGCTCCGCGCTCTGTAGGGTGAGGATCGTCGTCCAGTCGAAGGTCCCCATGACCCTTCCCGCCGCTCTCATCGCAACGCCCGTCGATGCCGAACGCGCGGCCGAACTGCGGCGCGTCAAGTGGCTGGCGACCGGCGTGCTGGCGGCAACCTTCGTCATCTTCGTCGCAGCGAAGGCGCTGCTGCCGATGCATCCGGTGTTCGGCTTCATCGCGGCATTTGCCGAGGCCGCAACCATCGGCGGGCTCGCCGACTGGTATGCCGTCGTCGCGTTGTTCAAGCGGCCGCTCGGCCTGCCGATCCCGCACACCGCGATCATCCAGAGCAATCAGGCGCGTATCGCCGAGAAGCTCGGCGAGTTCATCGAGAACAATTTCCTGGAGTCGGGGCCGGTCGAGGCCAAGCTGCGCGAGATCGATTTCGGTTCGTTCATCGCCGACTGGCTGCGCGACCGCAAACGTTCGGAGGATCTCGCCCGCTTCGTGCTGCGGATGCTGCCCGAGGCATTCGCGGCGACCGAGAGCTCGGGGCTGATGCAGTTCATCAGCCGCCGCGTCACGACGCAGGTGCTCTCGATCGACCTCGCGCCGCTCGCGGCCGGCGCGCTGCGCGGCTTCGTGCAGGAGGGCAAGCACGGCGGCCTGCTCGACGACATCCTGCGCGTGCTGCACCAGACGCTGACGCAGCAGGAGACCATGGCCGTGATCCGCGACAAGGTCCGCGCCGAGATGCCGACGCTGCTCCGGCTCTATCGTGCCGACAAGTTCGTGGTGAACCGGATCATCGCGTCCGCCACGAAATTCTTCGAGGAAGTGCGCAACGATCCGCAGCATCCGTTCCGCGGCGAGTTCGACCGCATGCTGCTGTCCTTTGTCGACCGGCTCGGCAGCGACAAGGCATTCGCCGATCGCATCGACGGGCTCAAGCGCGATCTGATGGCGCGGCCCGAGCTTGCCAATCTCGGGCGCACCATCTGGGCCAACGTCAAGGACTTCATCGAACGCAGCGCCTCGGGCGAGTCGCAGGTGCTGCAGCATCAGCTGGCGCGAATGCTGGTCGAGGCCGGCGACGCGCTCGACGGCGATGCCGATCTGCGCGGCGAGATCAATCAGGGCCTGGTGGCGATCCTGCGCACCGTCGTCGCCGAGCAGAAGAGCGGCGTCTCGAGCTTCATCGCCGACCAGATGAAGAGCTGGGACATGGAGCAGCTGATCTCCCTGATCGAGGTCAATGTCGGCAAGGACCTGCAATACATCCGCTTCAACGGCGCGCTGATCGGCGGGCTTGCCGGCCTTGCGCTCTACACCCTGGAGTACACGCTGCGGCTGCTGTGACCGATTGAGCACGAGCGTCACTTTAGTTGTGGCAAGTGTGACCTGGACCGCTTGCACGAAAGTGTCCGGTTCCCTAGCTTTTCAGGACAGATTGTTGCGTTGCGGAACGATTCCGCCGGGTTTGCGTCAATTCCGTTGACCCATTCTCGTTGGTCCCATTGCCGGCGGTCCTGCCGGAAGAGGAGCTGAAATGTCCGTTGCTGCGCAGACGCTACGCCCGCCGTCCAGGACGCTGATGTTTCTGGAAGGCCGCGCCATTCATGAGCTCGGCGCCTTTCTTGGTGCATTGCCGCTGCTCAGCCTCGCGCCGCGCGGCGATGGGCATCCGGTGCTGGTGCTGCCGGGGCTGATTGCCTCCGACATGTCGACCCGGCCGCTGCGCGACTTTCTCAGAAGCAAGGGCTACGCCGTCAGCGGCTGGCGCCAGGGCCGCAATCTCGGGCTTCGCGCCGGCGTGCAGGACGGGATGGTCGAGCTGCTGCAGGAGATGAATGAAGCGACCGGCCGCAAGGTCTCGGTGGTCGGCTGGAGCCTCGGCGGCCTCTACGCGCGCCAGCTCGCCAAGATGATGCCGGAGCGCGTGCGTCAGGTGATCACGCTCGGCAGCCCGTTTGCCGCCGGCCCGAAGTCGACCAACGCCTGGCGCGTCTATGAGATGGCCAGCGGCCGGCGCGCCGACGAGGAGGATTCCCGTTTCGGCGGCTCGCTCGCCAGCGCGCCGCCGGTGCCGACCACCGCGATCTTCAGCCGCACCGACGGCGTCTGCGCCTGGCAGGGTTGCCGCGAGCAGTCCTCGTCGATGACCGACAGCATCGAGGTCGAGAGCAGCCATTGCGGCATGGGTCATCACCCGGCCGTGGTCTACGCGGTCGCCGATCGCCTCGCGCAGAAGGAAGGCGAGTGGGCGCCTTTCGATCGCAGCGGCTGGCGCAGCATCGTTTATCCCGATCCCAATCGCTGAGATCGCCTCCACGTCCATGGTTCGAGACGCGCGGCGTTGCCGCGCTCCTCACCATGAGGACCAAAGCCAGACCTCATCCTGAGGAGCGGCCTTTTGGCCGCGTCTCGAAGGATGCAGCCCGGCTGCTGGCTCGCGCATTGTCGTGAATCGACAAAACGCGCTATGCGTTGCGCATGCCACAGCCGCTTGCCCGCATCGTCGATCAGCTGAAGCGCGAGCCGTCACGCACCGGCTCGATCATCATCACCGTGTTCGGCGATTCCATCGTGCCGCGCGGCGGCTCGGTGTGGCTCGGCACGCTGCTCGAATTCTTCAAGTCGCTCGACATCGACGGCAATGTGGTGCGCACCGCGATGTCGCGGCTCGCCGCCGATGGCTGGCTCGAGCGCAACAAGGTCGGCCGCAACAGTTTTTATCGCTTGAACGCGAAGGGCCGGCAGACCTTCGACACCGCAACGCGGCACATCTACGATCCGCCGCCGTCGGACTGGACCGGCCGCTTCGAGCTGCTGCTGATCGGCAATGCCGAGGACCGCGACGCCGCGCGCGAGGCATTGAAGAATGCCGGCTTCGGCAGCCCGCTGCCCGGCGTGTGGGTCGCGCCGTCGGGCGTGCCGATCCCCGATGAGGCGTCGGGCGCGATCCGGCTCGAAGTCTCGGCGGAAGACGACAGCGGGCGCCGGCTGCTCAGCGAGAGCTGGCCGCTCGATCGCACCGCGGACGCCTATCTGAAGTTCATGAAGACGTTCGAGCCGCTGCACGGCTCCATCATCCGCGGTGAGACGCTGAGCGACGCCGACGCCTTCACCGCGCGCATTCTCTTGATCCACCATTACCGCCGGGTCGTGCTGCGCGATCCGCTGCTGCCGTATCAACTGCTGCCGAAGGATTGGCCGGGCAGGGCGGCGCGCAAACTCTGCGGCGAGATCTATCGCGGGCTGCTTTCGCCGTCGGAACAATGGCTTGACGACCACGCAACCAACGAGGACGGACCGCTGCCGAAGCCCAACGGGGCGGTGGCGCGCCGTTTCGAGGGTGTCTGAACATATTACAAAAAGATCTTGATTTTTGAAAATTGTGTTATATATTCCTGCCTAACAACACATTGGGAGGTCGGCCATGTATACGCAGGCGCTCAACTCATCCGACGGCGACGATCGCGGCGTCGAGGATGTCGCCCGTGCCAGTCAGTTCCAGGCCCGCATCGATGCCGACGAGCGCATCGAGCCGAACGACTGGATGCCCGCCGCCTATCGCAAGACGCTTACGCGGCAGATTTCCCAGCACGCCCATTCCGAAATCGTCGGCATGCTCCCCGAGGGCAACTGGATCACCCGCGCGCCGTCGCTGCGCCGCAAGGCTGCGCTGCTCGCCAAGGTGCAGGACGAATGCGGCCACGGCCTCTATCTCTACGCCGCCGCCGAGACGCTCGGCACTTCGCGCGAAGAGCTCGTCGACGCGATGCTCTCGGGCAAGGCGAAATATTCCTCGATCTTCAACTATCCGACGCTGACCTGGGCCGACATCGGCACCATCGGCTGGCTGGTCGATGGCGCCGCGATCATGAACCAGATCCCGCTGTGCCGCTGTTCCTTCGGTCCCTATGCGCGCGCGATGATCCGCGTCTGCAAGGAAGAGTCGTTCCACCAGCGCCAGGGCTTCGAGATCATGGTGACGCTGTGCCGCGGCACCGCGGAGCAGAAGGCGATGGCGCAGAACGCGCTCGATCGCTGGTGGTGGCCGGTGCTGATGATGTTCGGCCCGCCGGACCAGGTCAGCCAGCACAGCGACACCTCGACCAAATGGAAGATCAAGCGCTTCTCCAATGACGAGTTGCGCCAGAAATTCATCGACGCCACCGTGCCGCAGGCCGAGTTCCTCGGGCTGACAATCCCCGATCCCGGCATGAAGCAGAACGCGAACGGCAATTGGGAACACAGCCCGATCGACTGGGACGAGTTCAAGCAGGTGCTGGCAGGTAACGGTCCCTGCAACCGCGATCGTCTCGCCGCGCGCCGCAAGGCGCATGAGGAAGGCGCCTGGGTGCGCGAGGCCGCGATGGCCTATGCCGAAAAGCGCAAGAGCCGCCAGCTCGCGCAAGCCGCAGAATAAGGGAGCGCTAGAGATGGCCACGCCGAACGTTCCGCTCTGGGAAGTCTTCATCCGCAGCCGCAATGGCCTCGCGCACAAGCATGTCGGCTCGTTGCACGCGGCGGATCCGACGCTCGCCCTGCAGGCCGCGCGCGACATCTACACCCGCCGCGGCGAGGGGTTGTCGATCTGGGTGGTGCCCTCGAACGCGATCACCGCGTCCGATCCGTCCGAGAAGGGCATGATGTTCGAGCCGGCGGAATCCAAGATCTACCGCCACCCGACCTTCTACGACGTTCCCGACGAAGTCGGGCACATGTGAAGTTCACTGCCCCTCATGGTGAGGAGCGCGCAGCGCGTCTCTGGACGATGCTTCGCACCGCCAGGCGAACCATGAGGCCCGTGCAGTGACCGCGGCCCATCCTTCGAGACGCGCCTTCGGCGCTCCTCAGGATGAGGCTCGAGTGTGTTGATACAGGATATGGGAACATGGCAACCGCCAACATCGAAGTCTCCGAAACACCGCTGGTGCTCTATGCGCTGCGCCGCGCCGACGATGCGCTGATCCTCGGCCATCGGCTGTCCGAATGGTGCGGCCATGCGCCCGCGATGGAAGAGGACATGGCGCTCGCCAATATGGGTCTCGACCTGCTCGGCCAGGCCCGCGAGCTCTACAGCTACGCGGCCAAGGTCGAAGGCAAGGACAACGACGAGGACAAGTTCGCCTATTTGCGCGACGTCAGGCAGTACCGCAATCTGCTGCTGGTCGAGCAGCCGAACGGCGACTTCGCCCGCACCATGGTGCGGCAGTTCTTATACGCGGCATTCGCCGATCTGTACTGGCGCGCGATGATGGCCTCGTCCGATCCGACGCTGGCCGCGATCGCGGCGAAGTCGGAGAAGGAGAGTGCCTATCATGTCAGGCATTCGTCGGAATGGATCGTCCGGCTCGGCGACGGCACCGAGGAGAGCCACCGCCGCGCGCAGGGCGCGATCGACGATCTCTGGGCCTATACCGGCGAGATGTTCGCGGTCGACGACGGCGAGCGCGGCCTGATCGATGCCGGCATTGCGATCGATCCCGCGGCGCTGCAGCCGCGCTGGCTGAAGACGGTCACCGGCATCATCAACGAGGCGACGCTGTCGTTGCCGAAGAGCGATTGGATGCAGCAGGGCGGCCGCGTCGGCAGCCACAGCGAACATCTCGGCCATCTCCTCAGCGAGCTGCAATCGATGCAGCGGACCTTTCCGGGGGCGACATGGTGACGGTCGCGCTCAGCGATGCCGACCTGCGCCGGCGCGCCTGGCGCGCGGCCGCGCAGGTGGTCGATCCCGAAATCCCGGTGCTGACCATCGCCGACCTCGGCGTGCTGCGCGATGTCGCGGTCCATGACGGTCATGTCGAGGTCGCGATCACGCCGACCTATTCCGGCTGTCCTGCCATGAACATGATCGCGCTCGAGATCGAGCTCGCGCTGGAGCGCGAAGGCATTCATAAGCCGAAGGTCCGCACCGTGCTGTCGCCGGCCTGGACCACCGACTGGATGAGCGAGGACGGCCGCCGCAAGCTCAGGGAATACGGCATCGCGCCGCCGCTGCCGGGCTCCTCGCGCCGCGCGCTGTTCGGCGAACAGGCGGTCGCGTGCCCGCAATGCGGGTCAGGCGATACCGAGCTGCTCTCCGAATTCGGCTCGACCTCCTGCAAGGCGCTGTGGCGTTGCAAGAGCTGCCGTGAACCCTTCGACTACTTCAAGTGTCATTGACCATGTCGACACCACGATTCCACCGCCTGTCCGTCAGCGATCTGCGCCGCGAGGCGTCGGACGCGATCTCCATGACTTTTGCGATCCCTGATGATCTGCAAGGCGACTACCGTTTCACGCCGGGCCAGTATCTGACGCTGCGCACCACGATGGACGGCGAGGAAGTTCGCCGTTCCTATTCGATCTGCTCCGGTCCCGATGACGGCGAGCTGCGCATCGCGGTGAAGAAGGTCGACGGCGGCGCATTCTCGAACTGGGCCGCCGACGAGCTGAAGGCCGGCGACGAGCTCGACGTGATGACGCCGACCGGGCGTTTCGGCGTCGCTCATGCGCCGGGCGAGGCGCGGACCTATGTCGGCTTTGCCGCCGGCAGCGGCATCACGCCGATCCTCTCGATCATCAAGGGCGTGCTGGCGCGCGAGCCGGACAGCCGCTTCTTCCTGTTCTACGGCAACCGCTCGACCGAAGGCGTCATGTTCCGCGAGGCGCTGGAGGAGCTGAAGGACCGCTTCATGCAGCGGCTCTCGGTGTTCCACGTCATCTCGGGCGAGGAGCAGGACATTCCGATCCTGCACGGCCGGCTCGACGGCGAGAAGGTGCGGGTGCTGCTGCGCTCGCTGGTGCCGGCTGAGACGGTCGATCACGTCTTCGTCTGCGGCCCGGCCGCGATGAGCGAGACCATCGAGGCGACTTGCCGCGAGATCGGCATCGCCGACGAGCGTATCCATGTCGAACGCTTCGTGTCGGAATTCGGCGGCAAGCCGCGGCCGAAGGTCGTCGTTCCCGCCGGCGCGCCGCCGAAGGCGATTGCCGGGCTGATCATCGACGGCAAGCGCCGCGAGGTCCCGGTGGCCGACGGCGAGTCGATCCTCGACGCTGCGCTGCGCGCCGGCATGGACCTGCCGTTCGCCTGCAAGGGCGGCATGTGCTCGACCTGCCGCGCCAAGCTGGTCGAGGGCGAGGCGCCGATGGATCTGAATTATTCGCTGGAGCCGTGGGAGCTGAAGGCGGGGTTCATCCTCACCTGCCAGGCCAAGCCGTGCTCCGAGAAGGTCGTGGTCGACTACGACCACGTCTAATTCTGCTCGCGCGCGTTGACACCCAAGGCGTCGCGCCCAACACTGATTTGACACCAAGAGGCCCTCAGCAACGGGCCCGCGCACAGGGAGTTCGATGTGAACGTGAAGGCCACGCTATCGCCCGAGGACGTCGCCCGCGCCTGCGCGGACGCGATGTGGAAGGAAGACGACGCCAGCAAAGGCCTCGGCATGGAGCTCGTCGAGATCAGGCCGGGGCAGGCTACGATGGTGATGACGGTGCAGCCGCACATGGTCAACGGCCAGCGCATCTGTCATGGCGGCTACATCTTCACGCTGGCCGATTCAGCCTTCGCCTTTGCCTGCAACAGCCATAACGATCGCGCGGTGGCGGCGCAGGGCAATGTCACCTTCATCCGGCCCGGCAAGCTCGGGGATCGTCTGGTGGCGACCGCGCGCGAGATCTCGCGCAGTGGCCGCTCGGGAATCTACGACGTGAGCGTGACCTCCGGCGACAGCGTGATCGCCGAATTCCGCGGGCATTCGCGGGTGATAGCCGGCACTTGGCTGCCGGACATGGACATCAAGGCATAAGGCTTCAGGGAAAACGTCGATGGCAACGGCAAAGCTCAAGGTCAAGGACAGTGGTTATCGCGCCGAGCTCGACCCGGCCGAGCGCGCCTCGCGCGACGAGATCATGGCGCTGCAGACCAGGCGGCTGGCCTGGTCGCTCAAGCATGCCTATGACAATGTCGCGCACTACAGGAAGGCGTTCGATGCCGCCGGCGTGCATCCGTCCGATTTCAGGCAGCTTCCCGATCTCGCCAAATTTCCGTTCACGGTGAAGACCGATCTGCGCGACAATTATCCCTTCAACATGTTCGCGGTGCCACGCGAGCAGCTGGTGCGGGTCCATGCGTCCTCCGGCACGACCGGCAAGCCGATCGTGGTCGGCTACACCAGGGCCGACATCGATACCTGGGCGGACGTGATGGCGCGCTCGATCCGCGCCGCCGGCGGCCGCACCGGCATGCTGATGCACAATGCCTATGGCTATGGCCTGTTCACCGGCGGCCTCGGCGCGCATTACGGCGCCGAGCGGCTCGGCTGCACGGTGATCCCGATCTCCGGCGGCATGACCGAGCGGCAGGTGCAGCTCATCAACGACTTCCGGCCCGACATCATCACGGTGACGCCGAGCTACATGCTGGCGATCCTCGACGAGTTCAAGCGGCAGGGCCTCGATCCGCGCAAATCGTCGCTGAAGTTCGGCATCTTCGGCGCCGAGCCCTGGACCAACGCGATGCGCGTCGAGATCGAGCAGGCGTTCGACATGGACGCCACTGACATCTATGGCTTGTCGGAGGTGATCGGCCCCGGCGTCGCGCAGGAATGCGTGGAGACCAAGGACGGCCTGCATATCTGGGAGGATCACTTCTACCCCGAGGTGATCGATCCCCTGACCGGCAAGGTGCTGCCCGACGGCGAGAAGGGCGAGCTGGTGTTCACCTCGCTCACCAAGGAAGCTTTTCCGATCATCCGCTATCGCACCCGCGATCTGACGCGGCTGTTATCAGGCACGGCGCGGCCCGGCATGCGGCGGATGGAGAAGGTGACCGGCCGCTCCGACGACATGATCATCCTGCGCGGCGTCAACGTGTTCCCGACCCAGATCGAGGAAGCGCTGCTGGCGACCGACTGGTGCGGCGGTCACTTTGTCATCGAGCTGACCCGCGAGGGCCGCATGGACGAGATGACGGTGCTCGCCGAAGCCCGGCCCGAGAGCTGGGACGGCGAAGGGCTGACCGCGCACGCCGAGAAGGTCTCCGCCTTCATCAAGAACACGATCGGCATCTCGACCCGCGTCCGCGTCGTTGCGCCCGAGACGCTGGAGCGTTCGCTCGGCAAGGCGAAACGTGTTTACGACAAGCGGCCGAAAGAATAGCTCCCCGTGGTGAGAAGGCGCCAACGGCAAAGCCGTTGCGCCGGGATGAGGGGTGATTATTCAGCCTGCCCAGTGTCATCACCCGCGGATGCATGCGCGGTGATGACACCGCGCGGTCGACATCTTGAACTGCGACCCACCTCCATCGTCGTCCCTGCCTAGTGCGCAATTGCGCACGGGAGCAGGGACCCATAACCACGAATGGTTGTTGTTGGGCGATGCCGGAACCACGAGTCCCGTTCACAATACCCGCCGCGGAGTATGGGTCCCTGCTTTCGCAGGGACGACGCCGGGAGAAGCAGCCGCCTCTCGGCATTCCGCAACTCGCTAGCGGCTGCCCCTCTTGAACTAATTGCTCAATTCGTTAGTTACGGGAAAAGCCGTCATGGTATCGATCCATGCGGCCCCAAGATGCGGTCAGTTCTCCGAGCCGGAGCTCTCGATGCCTACCCCTCAACCTCACGGTCGCCTCGTCGACGCCCGCTGCGTGCGCCTGCTGACGAAGGCGGAGAACGCGGCGGCGGTGGCGCCGGTGGTCGAGACTCATGCATTTTCGCGCGGCGACAACGACGTCTTGATCGAGGTGAGGGCGGCGGCGGTCAATCCGTCCGACGTGAAAGCCGCGACCGGGCTGATGCCCTATGCCGTCTTCCCGCGCACCAGTGGTCGCGACTACGCCGGCGTCGTGATCGATGGCCCAGCTGAATTCATCGGGCGCGAGGTGTTCGGCTCGTCCGGCGATCTCGGCATCCGCCGCGACGGCACCCATGCCACGCATCTGGCGGTCGAGCGCGATGCCGTGGTGGAGAAACCCGCCGGCATCTCCTGGGACGAAGCCGCCGGGATCGGCGTGCCCTTCGTCACCGCGATGGAGGGCCTGCGCCGCGCCGGCCTGCCGAAGGCGGACGAAACCGTGCTGGTGATGGGCGTCAACGGCAAGGTCGGTCAGGCCGCGGTGCAGATCGCGAGCTGGCACGGCGCGCGCGTGATCGGCGTGGTGCGCAAGAGCGAGCCCTATGAGGGCCGCAGCAATTCGCCAGTCGAGGTGATCGACGCCTCGACCACCGACGTCGCCGCTCGCGTGCGCGAGCTGACCGGCGGCAAGGGCGCCGACATCGTCTACAACACGGTCGGCGATCCCTATTTCCAGGCCGCGCACAAGTCGCTGGCGCTGCGCGGCCGCCAGATCCTGATCGCGGCGGTCGACCGCATCGTGCAGTTCAACATCCTCGAATTCTACCGCGGCCAGCACACTTATGTCGGCATCGACACGCTTGCGCTGTCGTCGGTTGCGACCGGCGAGGTGTTGCGCGAGCTCGCGCCGGGCTTTGCCGGCGGATATCTGAAGCCATTCCCGATCAAGCCGAGCGCGATCTATCCGCTGGAACAGGCCAAGGCGGCGTTTGTTGCCGTGGCAGGCTCGTCGCGTGACCGCGTGATCCTGCGGCCGTGATGACGAGATAGCCGAGAGAACCCGCATGGACCCCGCCACGATCGTCATCATCGCCGCCCTGATCATCGGCCTGATCTATGGCTCGGTCGGGCTGCTCAGCGGCTTCTGCATGATGAGCGGCCTGCGCGGCTGGTGGGCGGAGGGTGACGGCCGCCTGGCGCGCACCTATGCGCTGGCGATGGGGGTTGCGATCGCGGCCTCGCAGCTTTTGGCGGCGGCAGGCCTCGTCGATCTCGGCAAGTCGATCTATCTGCAACCGTCCTTCTCGGCGCCGGTGATGTTCCTCGGCGGGCTGCTGTTCGGTTACGGCATGGTGCTGTCGAACGGCTGCGGCTCGCGGGCGCTGGTGCTGCTCGGGCGCGGCAATCTGCGCTCCTTCGTGGTCGTGATCGTGCTCGGCATTTTCGCCGAGATGACGCTGAAGGGTCTGATTGCCCCGGCGCGGATCGCAATGGTGCAGGCCTCGCAGGCCACGGTGTCAGCCAATTCTGTGCCGGCGCTATTGGCGCACATCGGCCTCGGCGCGGTGCCGGCGCGGATGATAGCGGCCTCGGTGCTCGCAGCCATCTTGATTATTTTCGCCTTTGCCCATGCGCCATTCCGCAAGTCGCCGGGCCAGATCGCGGCCGGCCTGATCGTCGGCCTGCTGGTGGCAGGCGGCTGGTACGCGACCGGCTATCTCGGCGCCGATGATTTCAATCCGGTGCCGGTGACGTCGCTGACCTTCATCGCGCCGATCGCCGATGCCCTGCAATATGTGATGCTGTCGACCGGCTCGACGCTGAATTTTGGCATCGTCACGGTGTTCGGCGTGTTCGCCGGCAGCCTGATGACGGCCATCGCCACCGGGCGCTTCCAGCTCGAAGGCTACCGGTCGCCGCAGCACATGCTGCGCTCGGCGAGCGGCGCCGCGCTGATGGGCGCGGGCGGCGTGATGGCGTTCGGCTGCTCGGTCGGGCAGGGGCTGACCGGACTGTCGACGCTCTCCCTGTCGTCCCTCATCGCGATCGCCGGCATCATGCTCGGCACCGGCGCCGGCCTGCGCGGGAGCTTGCGGGTCAGGCCGCTTGCGACGACCTAGCACTACTTTGGCAGAATTGGTTTGCGCCACTGTTTTTCAAGGATTTGCTTTCGGCAATACGGGCACTGCTGAGACGGCGGTCGAAGGATGAGATCAACGATGGCGTGACGTACGGCGGGCATGGTT
>NZ_JBXEJO010000054.1:0-67938 GCF_056837965.1 Bradyrhizobium ferriligni | reverse complement strand
GGTGGGGGTTTCTCCACGAGTGATATCGCGGAGAGAGCCCCCACCCGGATCGCATCTAGCGATGCGATCCGGCCTCCCCCGCAAGCGGGAGAGGCGAAGACAGCCCGTGGCGGCCGCTTCACCAGACGGCCATCGGACATCACTCCATGCCAAGCGCCTTTCGGATCGCGATCTCGACCGGCGAATACGCACCATCCGCACGTTCCAGCCGGTACGGTTCGCCGGCAGCGAGCGACGGCTGGGCCATGAAGCGCGGCGTCATGCCCCGATGCTTCTGCGCGGCATGCACCAGCAACGGATGGCACAGATAGACCGTGCCGGCTTCACCCGTCGCGAGCGCAACCTCGCAGTCGGCGCCGACATCGTCGAGCACCATGCGTGCGCGCCCGGCCTCGCCCGCCGGCGCGAGATAGCGCGCCATCGGAAGGTGCGAGCCGACCCTGATCCGGGTCGGCGCGTCGTCCTCGCCGACGTCGGAGAACAGGAACAACAGCAACAGCGCCCGGCCGCGCGAGACGACATTGGCCCGCCAGGCGGAGAAGTCGCCGCGCTCGTTGGGATCGCAATCCTCGCCAGGGAAGCTGACGTCGATATGCCAGCCGGCATCGCCGGGATCGTCCGGATGCGGGAAGCGCACCGGAAAGGTTCCGATGTCGTCGCGCGGGCGCCAGCGGCCGGGACCGGCGATCTGATCGAACGCCCGGTGCAGCAGCGGCGTGTTGATCGCTTCGCGAAACGGCGTTCCGCCGTACCCCGGCAACCGGATCACCGGTTGGGTCCAGGTCAAAGGGTCGTGCTCGCTGCACGGCAGATCACGCCACATGATGGCGCGTCCCCGGTCGGCGAGTTCCCGGGGAAAGGCGCTGTCGATCCGGACAAAGCCCTGTTGGATGAATTGCTCGATCTGCGCGCCGTCAAGCGCACGCGGGTCGTTTCGACGGGTCATGATTGTCTCTCAAACTGTCGCCAGCCATCGCTGCTCCGCGATGCGCGGAACCTGACCGGCTCATTCGGTTTCACTGGAATCCCAGGAGCGAAAGCTCGTGGGGCCGCTCAGCGCTTCCATAAAGAAGCGGGATCAGCCCAGGAAAAACACCGAAGCGATGTTGAGAGTGCGTGTCATCATGGCGGCGCGAACGTACAACCGGTACGCGCCGGTAGCAATCTGTGGCGATCCGTCGCCACTATTCGTCGCGATAGACCTTCTCGCGCTTCTCGTGGCGTTCCTGCGCCTCCACCGACAGCGTTGCGATCGGGCGGGCTTCGAGCCGCTTCAGCGAGATCGGTTCACCGGTCTCTTCGCAATAGCCATAGGTGTTGTCTTCGATGCGCTGGAGCGCCGCGTCGATCTTGGAGATCAGCTTGCGCTGACGGTCGCGGGCACGAAGTTCGATCGCGCGGTCGGTTTCCGAGGACGCTCGGTCCGCGAGGTCGGGATGATTGACGTTCTCTTCCTGCAACGTCTGCAACGTGACCTTCGATTCGCGGAGGATCTCATCCTTCCAGGCCAGCAGCTTGGCGCGGAAATAATCGCGCTGCCGCTCATTCATGAAAGGCTCTTTTTCAGTCGGCCGGTAGTTCTTCAGCTTTTCCAAAGGCAGCCATGTCCCTGTCAGGCGGAGGGAACACAACCCCTCCGCGCGGCGCCTTATATAGCCACGTCATGTGACAGACAATATCTGCCACCGCGAAAGGCGGGCCGCCCCCAAGGCCTTGCACAGGCAAACTTATCCGCCCTGCCCGGGGACGGCCCTGCCCCCTCAATAACCGACCGTGAAACGGCGGCGGATATGGGCCGGACGCTCGATTTCGTCGGCGAGTGCAACTGCGAAATCCTCGAACGAGATCGAGCTTTTGCCGTCGGCTGCGGTCAGAAGCTGGTCGGTCCCGAGGCGGAACTTGCCGGTCCGCTCGCCGGCCACGAACAGCGCCGAGGGCGACAAAAAGCTCCAGTTCAGGTCCTTTTCCTGGCGCAGCAGGTCGAGGAACTCAGCCCCCTTGGAGGCCTCGGCCTTATATTGGGGCGGAAAGTTGGGGGTGGTCACCAGGCGGACGCCCGGCGCCACCTCAAGGCTGCCGGCGCCGCCGACCACGAGATAGCGGCCGACCCCGGATGCCTTGGCAGCCCCGATCAGCTTGGCGGGGTCGCTGACCAGGAAATGGATCGAACTGATCGCGGCATCGTGGCCGGCCCACAGCGCGGCCAGGCCGGCCTGGTCGTTCGCGTCACCCTTGCGGGCAGTGACATTGGGCAGGCTGGCGATCTTCTCCGGGTTGCGGGCGATGGCGGTGACGGCGTGGCCGCGGCGGGCGAGTTCCGCGGTGATGCGCGAGCCGGCCTGGCCGGACGCGCCGGCGATGGCGATCTTCATCTCAAGTCTCCGATTGATGGTTTCCAATGGTGACTAGATAGCGAAATGGATGTAGGTGTGAAGAAGGCACTCTCGTCTCACCTGATCACGCCGGAGTAACCGCGATGAAAGCCACGAGCCTCAAGCCGGACGCCTATGCCGCCAATTGCCCGACGCGCCAGATCCTCGACCGGGTCGGCGACAAATGGGCGGTGCTGATCCTGCTGCTGCTGCGCGGCGAGCCGATGCGCTTCAACCAGCTCCGCCGCGCCATCGAAGGCATCTCGCAGAAGATGCTGTCGCAGGTGCTGAAAAGCCTGGAGCGCGACGGGCTGCTGCGCCGCCGGGCGATCGCAACGGTGCCGGTGACGGTGGAGTATTCAATCACGCCGCTGGGATCGACGCTCGCCGAAGCGGTCGATCCGCTGCGCGACTGGGCCGAACAGAATCTGAAGGAAGTGCTGGCCGCGCAGCGCCGCTACGACGCGCAGCGCAAAGCGCTGGCGGCCTGAGGCACTGCGGCCTGAGGCACTGGCGGCCTGAAGGCACTGACGGCGTGGGACAGGTGAGATGATCGGGAGGAGCCTAGTATTGCCCGGCCTTGGCGAGCTCGACCTCGACGCGCAGCTCGATCTCGCCGAGCACGGCATCGAGGCCGGGATCGCCGGAGGATTCCTTCAGGCTCGCCGCGGCGTCACGCAGCCGGTTCACCGTGGAGGAATCGAAATTGCCTGACAGCAGGCCGAGCTTGAGCGCATCGAGCACGTCGAGCGCGCCCTTGCCGCGGGCGACCGAGCGCTTGCGGCGTTCGGTCGGGTCCTCGACACCCTGCAGCGCGAGCAGCGCATCGAGGCTGGCGGTGGCCTTCGGCGCCGTGGTGGAGCGAATCTCCTCCTGCGCGGTCGTCGCATCCGGCAGCGAGAAGCCGCTCGACGAGGTGCGCCGCGTGGCGCCGGTGGACGTGCCAAGCGTGGTGCCGTTCGGTCCGTAGATGCGCATCGTCGTGATCCCGCAGGCCTGAATGAGCCCAGCATCGCCGTTTTATGGTTAACGGCGCCTAAACGACCCGGCAATTTCTGCCGCCGCGCGGCAGTTTCGCGCTCCCTGGCGAACCCGAGGAAATGACGGCCCGACAATTTCGATAAATATATCAATACATTGCCCAAGCGGAGCGGAGTGGCACGCAGCTCGCATGGTTAATGGCGGATCGCCGTCATGGGAGTGTCGCGCAATCCGCGAGTTCAGTTCGAGGGGAGCATCGGGATGCCCGGCATCCGCATCGCAAATCTGTTCGGAGTGGCCTGCGCCGCGCTGCTGGCGCTGGCGGCCTCCGTCATGCCGGCGGCCGCGACCTCGCGGATCAAGGATCTCGCCAATATCGAGGGCGTGCGCCAGAACCAGCTGATCGGCTACGGCCTCGTGGTCGGCCTCAACGGCACCGGCGATACGCTGAACAACATCCCCTTCACCAAGCAATCGCTGCAGGCGATGCTCGAGCGCATGGGCGTCAACATCCGCGGCGCCACCATCCGCACCGGCAACGTCGCCGCCGTGATGGTGACCGGCAATCTGCCGGCGTTCGGCACCCAGGGCACGCGCATGGACGTCACCGTCTCCGCGCTCGGCGATGCCAAGAACCTGCAGGGCGGCACCCTGCTCGTCACCCCCCTGCTCGGCGCCGACGGCAATGTCTATGCGGTGGCGCAGGGATCGGTGGCGGTCGCCGGCTTCGCGGCCGAAGGCGCCGCCGCCAGCGTCGTGCGCGGCGTGCCGACCGTCGGCCGGATCGCCAACGGCGCCATCATCGAGCGCGAGATCGAGTTCGCGCTCAACCGCCTGCCCAATGTGCGCCTCGCGCTGCGCAACGCCGACTTCACCACCGCCAAGCGGATCGCGGCGGCGGTCAACGACTATCTCGGCGTCAAGACCGCCGAGCCGATCGATCCCTCCACCGTGCAGCTTGCGATCCCGACGGAATTCAAGGGCAACGTCGTCGCCTTCCTGACCGAGATCGAGCAGCTGCAGGTCGATCCCGATCTCGTGGCCAAGATCGTGATCGACGAGCGCTCCGGCATCATCGTGATGGGCCGCGACGTTCGCGTCGCCACCGTCGCCGTCGCGCAGGGCAATCTCACCGTCTCGATCTCCGAGAGTCCGCAGGTCAGCCAGCCCAATCCACTGTCGCGCGGCCGAACAGTCGTGACACCGCGCACCAGCGTCGGCGTCAGCGAGGACGGCAAGAAATTCGCCGTGGTCAAGGACGGCGTCTCGCTGCAGCAGCTGGTCGACGGCCTCAACGGCCTCGGCATCGGACCGCGCGATCTCATCAGCATCCTGCAGGCGATCAAGGCCGCCGGCGCGATCGAAGCCGACATCGAGGTGATGTGATGGCGAGCCTGATCAACAGCACCACCGGCAGCATGCCGAACAAGGCGTTGATGCCGATGTTCAACGGCCGCCCCGATCCCGTGCTGCAGGACGCGCTGAAGAAGGTGACGCCGCAGCAAGCCGCCAAGGCAAAGGCGACCGCGACCGATTTCGAATCGATGTTCCTGAATTCGATGTTCTCGCAGATGACGACCGGCCTGAAGGGCGACGGACCGTACGGCGACACCGTCGGCACCGGCGCATGGCGATCGATGCTGACCGACGAATACTCGAAGAATTTCGCCAAGGCCGGCGGCGTCGGGATTTCCAACGAAGTGTTCCGCTCGCTGATCCTGCAGCAGGAGAACAAGAGCTAGGGTTTCAAGGAGCAGCGCGATGAACCAGCGTCCACAGCAGCCGCGGCCAGCAGCATCCGCCCCCACCGCGCGGTCCGCGACGTCGACGCCGCCGGACGTCGCGCGTCTTGCCAACGAGCTGACCGAAGTGATGAGCGGCCTGCTCGCCGTGATCGAGCAGGAGACCGAGTTCGTCCGCGCCGGCAAGATCCGCGAGGGCATGCGGCTCGAGGCGCAGAAGTCCGAGCTGTCGCGGCGCTACATGCTCGCGGTGGAGCATCTGAAATCGATGCAGAAGATGCTGTCGCAGACCGATCCCGAGCTGCTCGCGACGCTGCGGCGTCATCACGAGACGTTCCGCGCCATGCTGCAGGTCAATTTGACCGTGCTTGCGACCGCGCATGCCGTCTCCGAAGGGATCGTGCGCGGCGTCAATGCCGAGGTGCAGCGCCGCAACATTCCGAACACCTATACCGCAAGCGGACAGCGCGCAACGCCCGGCCCGCGCAACATGACGCCGATCGCGGTCAGCCGCACGCTCTGACGTGTACGCTTACAATTTAGCTCAATTCGACGCCGCCCCGGCAGCGCGGCATTCAGCGTGTTTTCTAACAGCCTATTGAGAGGTTCCCCGTAGAGTTGCGGACCGTGAGGGGTTGGGATTTGACTCAAGCAAACTAGTGCCTGTGCACTACGAGGCTGCCATGAGTACAGATTTCAACATCAAGCCGGTGGGGGCACCGGTCGCGGCGCCGATGGTCTCTCCCACGAGCGATACGGCGCAGAAGGCGGTCAAGACTGAACTGCCGGCGAGCCAGAGCGTCACCGCTCCGGAGCCGAGCGTGCGCGTCACCATCGACCCCAACGCCGTCAACGCATCGATTTCAAATCAGGCTCCGTCGGTCAGCGACCAGGTCATCATCGACCGCGACGCGCGCGCCGTGGTCTATCAGGTGGTCGACAATCGCACGAATTTGGTGGTGAGGCAGTTTCCGGAAGAAGCCGTATTGCGCCGCCGCGCCTATTTCCACGCGCTCGATCTCAGCAAGGACGCGCCGACGCGGGTTCGTGCCACCGATCGCCGCGCCTAGGCGCGGACCAACGACCGCTCAGGTCTTCTGCGTGGCGTAGGCCTTGTCGAGATAGGTCGCTCCGGTGGCCGGATCGGTGACGACATTGGCGATCAACGCCGTCCCCTGCTGCACCAGCGCGAACTTGGTATCGCCAATCCGGAACCCGCCATCCTTGATCAGCACGTCCTGATACTTGCTGGTGCCGTCGCTCTGGTAGTGGACCTTGGCGCGGAAGCCATCGACGTTCGACACCGAGATGTTGAACGATTTGTTGTTGGCGTACTTGCCGCTCCAGCTGCCCTCATAGAGGTTCGGATCGACGGCCACATACGGCGTCTTCGACGGGACCGTCAGGCCGGCGGCCTTGTAGTTGGCCGACAGGATGCTCAACACGTCGGCCATGCCGAGGGCTCCGTCAGGAATCGATCGATCAGCCGCGGCCCGAGAGGCCGGCGGCGATATTGCAATTGATATCGATCAGCGACTTCAGTTTCGCCGGATCCGGATTCATCTGGATGTCGACGGTCTGCTTCATCACGAACACGCCGATATTGGCGATGTTCTGGCGAATCTCGAGCGGCTGCGGATTGTCGTCGCCTTGCGCGGCGCTGAGAAAGATCGACCACAACCGGCGATTGAACAGCAACGCATGATCGAGCGCCTTGTCGGGACCGTTCCAGTTGGTCTGGACTTCCTGCAGCTGCCGCGCGGCCTTCAACAGCGCCTGCGCTTCGATTTCACGGGGGGACGCCGTCGTCGTGGAGGTACGAGCGTAGGCCTGGGCTGCATTCGACATTCAATGACCTCGATGGGATGCGGATTTCTCGAGCCGCGAAGACGCAATTCTAGCGCCCGATATTTATGCATCCGGCGCCTTTAAATATGGTTAGCAGCCGTTACGAAATGCGCCGTTCTGAGGGCATGAACAGACACCGTAATATCCCGGAGACAAAAGAAAACGGCGGGGTTTCCCCCGCCGTTCTCGAAGCACTTGCCGGCGCGCTTAGCGGAGCAGTTGCAGCACGCTCTGCTGGCTCTGGTTGGCGAGCGCCAGCGCGGAGACCGCGATCGACTGGCGGGTCGACAGCGCCTGGCTGTTGGCCGCTTCCTCGTTGGTGTCGGCCAGCGTCAGGTTGGACGAGCCGGTCTGCAGCACGTTGATCAGGTTCTTCGAGAAATCCTGACGGATCTGCACGATCGACAGGTTCGAACCCAGCGTCGAGGCCTCGCTGCGCAACGAGGAGCTCGCCGAGCTCAGCGACGCAATGACGCTGTTCGCCGAGTTGTTGTCGAGGAAGTCGGTGCCCGCGGTCAGCGCTTTCAGACCGAGGCCGCTGGCATTGAAGGTGACGCCGGTAATGCTGAGCGTCGACTTGCCGGTCTCGTTGAAAGTCAGCTTCAGGCTGTCGCCGTTCAACAGGTTGATGCCGTTGAACGAGGCGTCCTGCGCCGTGGTCGTGATCTGCGCGATGGTGTTGTTGTACTGCGTCACCAGCGCGGCGCGCGCCGACTGCGAGGCCTGGTCGGCAACGGGGGCCGTGCCGGCCGCGCTGAACGTCGCGGTGCCGCCACCGGTGTTCGTGAAGGTCACCGCACCAATGGTCGAGGACGCTGCGTCATTGGTCGTGGTGATGACGAGCTTGTTGGAGCTGTCGAGGCTCGCCGTCAGGTTGCTGGCCGCCAGCGATGTGTTCAGCTGCGCCAGCGACGTGCTGGCCCCGAACGTAAAGCTGAAGGCAGGCTGGCCGGCCGACGCTGCGATCGCCAGGACGTCACCGCTCTTGATCGTGGTGCCGTCGACGAGGTTGGCAGACGTGCCGCCGAGCGCTGCGGTGGAGGTGACCGTCGACCTGGTGGTGTAGCCGGTCGGGCTCTGCAGCACCTGGTTGGCGATCGACTTCGCGGTATCGACCAGCTTCTGCAGCGAGGTGATGCCGGTGTTGGCGGCCTGCAGCACCTGCACACCGTTGCCGATGCCGTCGAGCAGGTTGTTGATGTCGCTGGCGCGGTTGTCGAGCGACTGCGCGGTGAAGAAGTTGGTCGGGTTGTCGAGCGCCGTGTTGACCTTCTTGCCGGTGGCAAGGCGGTTCTGCGTCGTGGAGAGCAGATCGGCGGTGGACTGGAGGGAGAGGAGGTTCTGACGAACGGAGGAGGAGAGAATGATATCGGACATTTTCATACCTTTCTGGTGTGAAACTGAGGAGAAAGCCGCTCCAATCCTTTCTGATCGGGCGGATGGCCGATCCTGCGGTCTGGCCGCGAAGGAAAAAGAAATCTCCGGCACGGCATTTGAGACAAAGGCCGAAGAATAAAATTGTCGCCATTGGGCGAGGTTCGCCCCGAAAACTACTGAGGCGACTGACAATTCCGGCCAGATAACGACGCCAGCGCCCGCCCCTCGTTCACCAAGCATTAACCATCATGGGAAAGGATCGCTGTCGCATCGGCCCCTGCCCGCAACGGCGGCTGCTAAGCAGTGCCGAACCACTTCGCTCCGCCAGCGAAGACGTCGCGCGACTGCAGGCAAAGGAGAACGGTCATGGCCCTGAAGGTCGAACTCAAACCGAACGAGCGCATCATCGTCGGCAATTGCGTGATCACCAACACGGACCAGCGCGCCCGCCTGCTGATCGACGGCGACCGCATCCCGATCCTGCGCGAGAAGGACATCCTGACGCCCGAGACCGCGGACACGCCGGCGAAGCTGATCTATCTCGCCGTGCAGCTGATGTATCTGTCGCCGGACCCGATGGCGCACCACCCGACCTATTTCAGTCTGGTGCGCGACATCATCACCGCGATGCCGAGCGCGTGGCCGTTCATCGAAAGCGTCAACAACTTCATCCTCAACGGCGACCTCTACCACGCGCTGAAGGAGTCCAAGAAGCTGATCGCACACGAAGAGAAGCTGCTGGAAACCGCGCGCGACCAGCAGAACGCCGATCGCGACGACACACGCAAGAGCGCGTAGAGCTTCTCATTTTAACGCGTTTTCTTCACGCGAACCGGCGTCCACCTAGCTTGAAAACGCTCTAGCCCTACTCGGCTCAACGAAAAGGCCTCCACGCGGAGGCCTTTTTGCTGGCTGCAGATGAAGGGCGCGCGATCAGCTGATCGGCAGGTATTTCAGCAGCGTCGTCTGATACAGCATCGACGTGGTCTGGTACGACGCCTGCAAGCTGGTTTGCAGCGCGAGGATCTTGGTCGCGACCTCGTCCTGATTGACGCCCTCGACGGAGTCGAGCATCGTTTCCGCCATCCCCTTGAGCTGGGTCTGCCGATCGGTGGCAGCCTTGGTCGCGGTCTGCGCACCGGCGAATTCGGCCTGCACGTCCTGGATCTGCTGCTGACCGTTTTGCGGGGCGAGGTTGGCGCTCACGCGCTGCGCGAGCGCCGTCACCTGCGCGCTCGCATTCGAGTTGCTGGCATTGGTGGTGACGGCTGCGTACACCGCGACGTTCTGCAGCAAATAGCGGAAGGCCTGTTCGTTGGCGCGCGCGCCATACTGCACGGTGATCGACTGATCGACCTGCGCGACCGCGGTGCCGCGCGCCGACCCCGGGCCGTTCTCGCCGGTGTACCAGTAGACGGTGTTGCCGGGCGTGCCCGCGACCAGGTTGGTCGCGGTGTCGAACGGCGGTCCCCCTACCCTGAGCGGCGCCGGCGCTGCGGTGGTGTTGTTGGCGATGCCGAGCGCACCGAGTGCGGCGGCGTTGGAGCTCGAGATCGACAGGCTCTCGCCGTCGGCGCCGTGCAAGGTGATCGCGCCGTTGCTGATGGTCGACGGGTTCTTGGTGCGGCTGATCTGGTCGATCTTGGCCATCAACGTCTGCACGCTGTCGGTGACGTTGACCTGGTTGCCGGTGGCGCCCGAGGCCACGAAGGTGATCGGCGTGCCGTTCACCGTGATGGTGTCACCGGCGGCAAAGCTCGTCGACAGCGAGTCGGTGCCCGCCGCCCCCGAAAGGGCCGTGGCGCCGCTGATCGGCGCCGGCGGCGTGTTATGGTTGTTGACCGCCGCGCCCGAGACGGTCGCGACCGGATTGAAGAAATTGTTCGACGCCGCGACCGCGGACGCCGCGACCAGCGACGTGTCGCTCAAGGTCTTGATCGACGAGGTCAGCGTCGACTGCAGGTTGGCCGTCGTCGCCGCGGTGTCGGCGCCGATCAGGAACGAGCCGGCGGGCGGCGGGTTCGTCGTGGTCGCCGTGAGCTCGATCGCATCGGTGGTGCCATCGGGCAGCGTGAAGTTGAACTTGATCTTGTCGCCTTCCTTCGGATTGACGGCGCCGAGATCGACCGAAGCCGACTTCGGCGTGCCGGCCGGCTGCGTCACCGTGGCGCCGCCCGTCAACGACGACTGCACCGACAAAAGCTTCAGGCCGAACGGCGAGCCGTCCTCGGCGATACTCGTGACCGTCGTGGTCGCCGGCGGCGACGAGACGCTCAGGCGGCCCATCATGCCGGCGCCCTGATCGGCCTGCTTGCGCTCATTGATGAGCTGGGTGAGCCCGGCCTGGGTTGCCGTGCCCTTGAGCATGGTATCGGCGGACACCGTGGCCGGCGTATCCATCGCGCGGCCGGAAAACAGATAGCGGTCGCCCGACTGGCTGTTCAGCATCGCGACCGCGTTGGCGAAGGCCGCCTGCGCCGTGATCTGGCCCGAGGTCTGGCCGCTGTCGTTGAGCGTCAGCGTCGCCGTCGTCGCGGCGTTCTTCACCTGGGTCCCGACGTCGGACAGGCCCTGCAAGGTGAGATTCGCGACACTCAGGCGCGTGTTGAGGTTGGTGGCGGTATCGGAGAACGCGTTGATGCCGCTGATCTGCGCGCGCAGGCTGAGCGCAAAACCGCGATCGAGCCCCTGCCCCGCATAGGTCGTCGATACCTTGCCGGTCGCAAGCTGCGTGGTCAGGTCATTGAGCTGATTCCGCAGGTTGAGGATCGTGGTGCCGATATAGGAAGTTCTGCCGCTTACGCCGTCGATCGACATGTTACCCTCACGTGAGCTGCAGCAGCGCGTCGTACATCTGCTTGATCGACGACATGACGCGCGCATTGGCGGAATAGGCATTCTGCAGCGAAAGCAGATGCGCCATCTCCTCGTCCATGTTGACGCCGGAGGTCGAGTCCATCTTGGTCTGCAGCGTGTTGAGCACGACATCCTGGCCGTCAGCCAGTTGCTTGGCAGCGGTCGCCGACTCGCCCTGCTGGCTGATGAACTGCTTGGCAAAGTTGAGCAGCGTGCCGGTAAACGGTGCGCCTGACGTGCCAAGGCCGGTCTGCGGCGAATAGCTGTACGAGGCGTTCGACAGCTGGTTCAGAACGAGGTTGGCGCGCGTGGTGTCGCCGGCCGGCGTCTGCGGATTGGTCGAGTACACCACCATGCGCGAGGGATCGCCGATCAGGCCGGTGTTGACGCTGATGCGCGCGGCAAGGCCGGTCGTCTGCGAGCCGTTCGCGGTGATCGCGCCGGTGTAGAGCCCGCCATTGTCGGTGAACAGCGGAAGGTGCGGATCGCCCGAGGTCAGCGACGAAACTGTCGAGGTGACCGACGCCGCGGTCACATCGGCCTTGTTGACGGCGCCGTCGTCGAGCACGCGCAGCGTCGACCCCGACGGATTGGAGAATTGCAGGCCGGTTCCGCCGAGTGCGCCGTTGAGCTGAGACAGCACCGAGCTCATGCCGCCGGAGAAATCGATGCCCAGCACCTCGTCGTTCGGATCGACGGTCGCGGTGTTGCTCAGCGGCAGCACGCTCGGATCGTCGACGCGAATGATCGACAGATTATGCGTGAGGCCGGTGGTGTTGTCCTTATAGGAGACGTGGATGGTGTTGCCGTTCTGCAGCCCCGAGAGGTCGAGGTCGAAGCCGGACTGCGCTCCCGCCGTCGCCGCGGTGCCCGTGGTGGTCTTGTCCGACAGCGCGCTCGACATCGCGGCGGCGAACTGATCGATCTGTGTCTGGGCCTGCGCCAGCGTGTTGTCGCGCAACTCGAGATAGGCGGCGATCTTGCCGGAGCGAATCGAGTTGGTCGACACCATGTCATAGGTGCCGCCATGCGGGAACGTGATGGTGATGGTGCCGACCGTGCTCTTGGTCGGGTCGGTATTGTACAACGTGTTGGGCGTCATCGTGCCCTGGGCGTTGAAGCTGAGCGTCGCGGCCTCGGTGCCGACCAGCTGCACGCCGGAATTGGTGAACACGCTCACCTGGTTCTGGCTGTTGGTGACGGTGCGGATGTCCATCAGCTGCGAGAGCTGCGTGACGTAGCGGTCGCGCTGATCGAGCAATGCCGCGGTCGAGGCATCGGTCGTGCCGCCATTGGCCGCCAGCTGGACATTGAGGCGCGCAATCTGCTGCATCGCATTGTTGGCGCTGTTGATGGAGTCGCTGATGCCGGCCTCGGCGTTGGCGCGCAGCGTCTGGATTCCCTGCGAGGTCGCGTTGAGCTGCTGCGCCATCGATTGCGCGGCATTGATCACGCCGATGCGGGCCGACTGCGATTCCGGGCTGGTCGACAGCCCCTGCAGCGCGGTCAGGAACTTGTTGTAGGCGTCCTCGATCGTGCCGGTGGAGTCGGGATTGCCGTACACGCCCTGCAGATTGGCCAGGAAGTCCGAGCGGACGTCGGCGTAGGCCGCTCCCGACGTCTCGGTGCGAAGCTGGGTCTGCAGGAATTCGTCGAGCTGGCGGTTGACGCCGGTGATGAGGACGCTCGATCCGTACTGGCCGGTGGTTCCGGTGACCTGGTTGAGCGTCTTCCTGACATAGCCGGGCGTCTCCGCGTTGGCGACGTTCGACGACACGAGCGAGAGCGAGGCCTGCGTGGCGCGCAGGCCCGACATCGCGGTGGAAAGGGCTTGGCTCAAACCCATGATGTGTACTCGCCTTTACTTCTTCACACGTGCAGCAGTGATGCGATCAGCGCACCACGTTCAGGAGATCCTGCACCATCGAATTGGTTGTGGTGATCACCTTGGTGTTCGCCGAATAGGCCTGCTGGGTCACGATCAGCTTGGTGAATTCGTCGGCAATATCGGTGTTCGAGCTCTCGAGCGAGGAACCGACGATGGTGCCGGCCTTGCCGAACAGCGCCGCGCCGGACTCGTCGGTCGCCTCGAACGCACCGCCGTCGATGCGCTTGAGGAAGTTGGTGCCGTTGAAGGTCGCCACCGAGATTTCAGCGAGGTCGATGTTGCGGCCGTTGGTGTAGTTGCCGACGATGCGGCCGTTGGTGGACACGCTGACCGACTGCAGCTGGCCGGCGGGGAAGCCGTCCTGCTGGATCTGGTTGACCTGAACGTTGCCGTTGGCGTCAGCAAACTGGGTCACGCCGCCGGAGCCGAAATTGATCACAGGGCTGCCGAGCGACACGCCGTTGACGACGGCATTGGTGAGCGCCACCGAGGAGATCGCCGGCGACATCTGGCCGTTCGAGGCGAAGGTGAAGTTGACGTTGACGTTCTGCCAGGAGACCTGCGTGCCGGTCGCATTGGGATTGACCTGATAGAACAGGTTCCAGGTGTCGGTATGTCCGCTGCCCAGCGAGGAGCTGTCGGTCTTGGCCCAGCGGAATTGCAGGTTCACCGGCGCGCCCGACACGTCGTAAGCCGTGACGGCGCCGCCCGAGACGGATTCGTTCAGGAAGGTCGAGTTGTCGTTGCCGACAACCTGGCCGGTGCCGACCGTGCCGCCGCCGCCGCGAACCGCAACCGCCGAGCCGGTGAAGCCGAGCGCTGCGAAGGCGGTCGCGTTCGAACTCGTCACGTTGAGGTCGGCCAATTTGCCGGAGTGCAAGGTGATCTTGCCGCCGCTGATCGTCGATGACGTCGTGGTACCGGTAATGGAGTCGATCTTCGCGAGCAGCGTTCCGATGCTGTCGGTGACGTTGAGCTGGTTGCCGGTCGCCCCCGAAGCCACGAAGGTGATGACGGTCCCGTTGACCGTGATCGTGTCGGCGGGCACGACGGGCGGGCCGGCAGAGCCGGCGCTGAAGTTGGTATTGATCGAATCGGTGCCGGCTGCGCCCGAAAGCAGGGTCGCGGCGGTAATGGCCACCGACGGCGTCGCCTTGTTGTTTTGCGCGGTGCCGGTGATGGCGGAATCGGTATACGGCGCAGCCGGCGTGCCCAGCACCAACGGATTATTTCCACTGCTGAACGCGCCCGGCCGGATCAGCTCGGAACCGGGAACCGAAGTGTCATGCGCCGTGGTCAAGGGATAGGACGCGAGGTTGGCGCGATAGTCGATCTTGGTGGTCTGCTGCGCCGGCAGGAAGTCGTTCTTGAATTGCAGCACCTGCGGCGATGAGCCCGCCGGGTTGCCGGTGGTCGGGTCGATCGGCACGCCCTCGAGATAGTAGCCGGCGCCGTTGACGAGATAGCCGTCCTTGTTGAGCTGGAAATCGCCGCGGCGGGTATAGCGGTCGACGCCGTCGAACACCGGCGCGCCGTCGGTGAAGCTGCCAGGCTTCTGCACCGCGAAAAAACCGTTGCCGTTGATCGCCATGAAGGTCGCGACCGATGCCGACTGCACGTCGCCCTGCACCGAGTTGGTCGAGCGAGACTGCGCGGTGACGCCGCCGGCGAGCTGCGCAGTCAGCGCGGTCTGCGGGACGAGGTCGAGGAACGAGGTATCGATGCGCTTGAAGGCGGTGGTCTGCGAGTTGGCGATGTTGCCCGAGATGTTTTCGAGCGCGTAAGACCCCGCGCGCAAGCCACCGACAGCCGTCGTGAGAGCGCCGAAGATACCCATGACATGTTCTCCAATTCGATTCCCGGCGGCTGGCAATCACAGGAATGGCCGCATCGGCGGAGCATGTCGCAAAGGTCGTGCCACGAAACAAAACGTAACAAAATCATCCGCTTGAAAAAAATGCCCCGGTCGTTCGACCGGGGCACATTTGCCGGGAGCGGCAACAATTGCCGGGAAGGAATGTCAGGTCGCCGACGGCGCCGCCGGGTGAAACACCAGCGCGAAACCGTCCATGCAGTAGCGCAGCCCGGTCGGTTTCGGGCCGTCGTCGAAGACGTGGCCGAGATGGCCGCCGCAGCGGCGGCAATGCACCTCGGTGCGCACCATGCCGAAAGTGCGGTCCGACGTCGTGCCGACCGCATTGTCCAGCGGCTTGTAGAAGCTCGGCCAGCCGGTGCCGCTCTCATACTTGGTCTCGGACGAGAACAGCGGCAGGTCGCAGCCGGCGCAGGCGAAGGTGCCCTTGCGGTGCTCCTTGAGCAGCGGGCTCGATCCCGGCCGCTCGGTGCCCTGGTTGCGCAGGATCTCGTATTGCTGCGGCGTCAGCTGCGCGCGCCATTCGGCGTCGGTCTTCTCGATCTCGAATTTCTCGGCGGCCTGCGCCGGCGAGGCGCGCAGCCAGCGAAAGGCGGCGAAGCCGAACAGGCCGGCGACGGAAGCAAGCAGGATGCGGCGATCGATCATCAATCATCTCCGGTGCGGACGGCTCAGGGGGCGCGCCCGAGGTTCGTCAACAGATACGAACCCCGCCGACGGACGTTACATCCGCCCGTCGGAGATCCGCTCACTTTCTTGCGAGGCATCCGGATACGGCGCCTCGCCGTCCTCGATCGGCCTCGGCGCGGGCGGCCGCGCCGGCCGCACGGCCGACGGGGGCGGACGGCGGGGTGCGGGTCCCCTGGTTCCCGCCCTGAGATTGGCCTCGGCGAGCCGCGCCTCGCGCAGGCGCTCCTTCGCACGTGCACCCTCGCGGTAGCGCGCCAGAACACCCGCCGCGGACGCGGCGCCCCTCGCCCACAGGCTGACGAAATGGCCGGCGACGCGGCCGGTGGTGCCACCGGCCCAGACCAGCTCGAACGGCGAAAACAGCCGCCAGCGATCGTCGCCCCACAGGATGCTGCGCGCGATCAGCTGCCCGGCGAGCGCCGAGGTGTTGAGTCCCTGCCGGCCGAAGCCGCTCGCCACCCACAGGCCCCGGCGCAACTGGCCGATCTGCGGCATGCCGTGCACGGTAACGCCGACCGCGCCACCGAACATCTCCGCGATGGGAACCTTGCCGAGTTGCGGAAACACCGTGGCGATGCGGCGCTGCACCGCCCCGCCAAGCCGCTTCGGCCGTGCGTCCCAGGTGGTTTCGGGGCTCGCCCACAACAGCCGATCGCCATCGACGACACGGAAATGGTCGATGCCGTTGCTGTCGACGACCGAGCCGGGAAACGCGATGGTCTCCGCCAGCCGCTCCCCGAGCGGCTCGGTCAATGCCGCGTAGCGCCACACCGGCAGCAGCGTATCGGACAGGCGCTTCAACGGCGCGCCGAGATGGATATTGCCGGCGAGGACAATATGATTGGCGCGCAGCCGCGCCGTCGGCGTCACGATGCGTTTGCGGATGCCCGAAAAATCGATGCTGACGACCGGCGTCTCCTCGAAGATCCGCACGCCCGCCAGCATCGCCAGCGCGGCGAGGCCATGCACATATTTGCGGCCATCGATCTGGAACGCCTTCGGATAGTAGATGCCGTGGAAATAGCGGCCGGTCCTGAGCACGCTGCGCACGCGATCGACCTGCCAGCCCTCGACCTCGGTCGCGAAATCCTCGCCCAGGGTCTGCAGGCGGCCGATCAGCGCCTCGCCGACATCGACATTGGAGACCTCCAGCGCGCCATCGCTCGGCTCGATGCCCGGGATCAAATCTTCGGTAGCGGTGGCGCGGACATAATCGGCGCCCTCCTTCGACAATGCCCACAATTCGCGGGCATCGTCGAGGCCGACGCGCTCGATCACGTCTGTCATCGGCAGGCCGAATCCCGGCATCACGGTGCCGAGATGGTGACCGGAGGCGTTCCAGCCGATCTGGCGGCCCTCGAGCACCGCGACGCTCGCCCCGAGCCGCGCCGCCTCCCGCGCCACGGTCAGGCCTGCCAGGCCGGCCCCGACCACGCAAATGTCGACGTCGAGGTCGAACGCCAGACGGTCGCCGAACGGCGAGTCCGCCTGATCGGGGCCGTCTGCCGCACTTGTGGAACTCTCGCTCATGGCGTTTCTTACGAACCGCTGCGGCGCTTGTCACCTTGTCCAGGGCATGAGCCTGTAGATTAATTCGACCTGACCGAATCGAGAATGGAAGTCCATGCGCCGTTTGCTGCTGCTGCGTCACGCCAAGACCGAACACGACGCGCCTTCGGGGCACGACCAGGACCGCCGCCTCGACGAGCGCGGCCACCGCGATGCGGCGGAGATCGGCGGCTGGATCGCCCGTCATCCGCCCCTGCCCAATCTGGCACTGGTCTCGCCGGCAGTCCGCACCACGCAGACCTGGGACATCGTGCGCGAGGCGCTGAAGGGCGCCGGACCTGCGCCGAAAGTCGAATTCGTGCCGGACCTCTACGGCGCCGATCCGGTGCAATTGCTGACCGCGATCCGGATGGCTTCGGTCACCGATCCGAAGCGGCTGATGCTGATCGGCCATAACCCCGGCATGCACGAGCTCGCGCTGACGCTCACCGGCAGCGGCGACGAGGCCGCAAAACGCGCGCTCGGCGACAATCTGCCGACCTCGGGGCTCGCCGCTTTCGACTTCGCGACCGACGACTGGAACGACGTCTCGTTCCGGCGCGGCAAGCTCGTCCTGTTCGTCAGCCCTAAACTGTTGAAGCAAGCCTCGCGCAGCTGACGCAAGCGGACAGCGCCGCTCCGCCATGCTATATTGACGTCTGCGCGACAGGGGGACCGGTTCGCGTCGATACGGAACGACTTCAAGAACAAGAAGGCGCGCGTCCCGGCACAGGGACCAAACGGCTCCAGACCAATCGCGGACAGGAGGCGCAGATGTACAAGTCCATTCTCGTGCCGATCGACCTCGCCGACACCGATCTGGCGAAGCCGGCGATCGCAACCGCTGCAACATTGTCGCAAACATGGAACGGGACGGTGCGTCTGCTCAACGTGCTGCCGATGACGCCGGTGATGCTCGCCGAATATGTGCCGGCGGATTTCGACAGCCAGCAGCGCGAAACGTCGGAAGAAGCGCTTGCGATCGTCGCGCGCGAATCCGGCATCGCGCCCTCCCGCATCTCGGGCGTGGTGCGTCAGGGCGGCATCTATCATGAGATCCTCGAGGAGGCCGCGACCATGAAGGCCGACCTCATCGTGATGACCTCGCACCGCCCGGCGATGCGCACCTACTTCCTCGGCTCAAATGCCGGCCACGTGGTGCGCTACGCCAAATGCTCGGTGCTGGTGGTGCGGCACTAAAGCGGGATGAGTTATGGGGCCGTGGCAGGCGGCGCTGCCAAAATATCGAAAACAACCCCATGCAAAGGAGTCGGCGGCTGCCGGGGTCGACCAGGCAACTTGACACGTCGGGCAACTCAGGGATATTCTTCTAATATTCCGAAATTGCGCATACATCCCCTCCCCACACTGTCAGAACGGGCAACTTGCCTGAGCGCAGCCGAGGCGCCCGCGGTCGATTGCCCGACGATGCTATCCGCGTATTCTCGTCTTCGATGTGTTTGAGGGTTCTGGGAATTGACTTCACCAGTTCAGCATACGGAGCGACATTGACGAAGAGGGGCGGCGTTGTCGAATATTGTCAAGGAATTGCGGAAAGGTAACGCACGCAAGAGCGCCGGAAGACGCCCCTTTCCGTGCGTTCGAGACCTCCTCGCCGACCATGCGGAAACTGCGCCGGAGCGCTATGCCATTCTGGCCCCGGCGCGCCGCCCGATGACGTATGGCGCGCTATGGACGCAGGCAAATGAAGTGGTTTTCGGGTTACGGAACGTCGGCGTGCGCCGAACTGACAGGGTCGCGGTCGTGTTGCCGGACGGACCAGAGGCTGCAGTAGCGGCGATCACGGTTGCGGCCGGCGCGGTTTGCGTGCCTCTCAATCCGGGTTTCACCTGTGACGAATACCAGCGTTATTTCGGCGAATTGCAGCTCGCGGCGCTATTGACGCACGCTGACTTGAATTCGGCCAGCCGAGGCGCCGCCCAAATCCAGGGCGTGCCCGTGATCGATGTGTCGATTCGGCCGAACGAGGGAGCCGGTGCGTTCAGTGTTGCCGGTCGGGCACCGCAGCTCCTGGTTGACGACGAGTTTGCGTCCAGCGCTGACGACGCGTTCATCCTGATGACATCTGGCAGCACGTCGCGGCCCAAAACGGTCCCTCTGACCCATGCGAGCGTCTGTCTGTCGGCCGACAACGTTGGCGCCGCCCTGGAGCTGGAGGCTCGCGACCGATTGCTAAGCGTACTGCCTCTCTTTCATGGGCATGGCTTGATCTCGGGACTTCTGGCCGCGCTTGCGGCAGGCTCCAGTACGGTCTGTCCGCCTGGCTTCGATGCAACAGCGTTCTTCGGCTGGCTGACGGAGTTCCGACCAACCTGGTACACGGCGGTACCGGCAATCCATCGCGCACTATTGGCGGCGGCGGATCCCTACAGGCAGGCTGCGCAGCAGTCCTCACTGCGGCTCGTTCGTTCGGCTTCGACATCTCTGTCGTCGGAAGTGCTCGACGGACTAGAAGCGCTGTTTGGCGTTCCCGTTATAGACACCTACGGCATGACGGAGGCCGCGACCCAGATCGCTGCTAATCCCTTGCAGCGGCGAAAGCGCGGTTCAGTCGGCCGGCCGGCCGGCCCGGAGATCGGGATACTGGACAGAGGAGGCCGTCGCCTGCCATCCGGCAAACGTGGAGAGATCGCGCTGCGAGGTCCCACCATAACCAGGGGGTACGACAATGATGCCGCCGCTACAGCGTCCGCATTTCAGGACGGCTGGTTCCGGACCGGCGACCTCGGATACCTGGACGCCGACCGGTATCTCTTTATCGTCGGTCGCATCAAGGAGATCATCCATAAGGGCGGCCAGAAGGTTGCCCCCGCCGAGGTAGAGGGCGCTTTGCTGAGCCACCCGGCTGTGATCGAAGCCGCTGTTTTCCCTGTTCCCCACGAGCGACTAGGCGCGGACGTCGCCGCCGCTATCGTGCTGCGTCAGGACGCAAAGGTGAGCGTACAGAGTCTCCGAGACTTTGCCCGCGGACGCCTGGCCGGGTTCAAGGTCCCTGGCCTCATCGTGATCGTACCGGAGATTCCGAAAGGCCCCGGCGGGAAGATCAAGCGCAATGAACTTGCGGCCGGCTTTTCAAAGATTCGACCAATCCAGGACGACGGCAAAGGAGTTGCGCCCAGCTCGGAATTGGAGCGTCAATTGGCCGGTATCTGGAAGGACATCCTGGACATCGATCGGATCAGCGTTGATCAGGATGTCTTCGCGCTCGGCGTGGATTCTCTTGCCATGACCCAGTTGACTTTGCGTGTGGAAGAGCGCTTCGGCATCACGCTGTCGTTCGAGGATATCTTCAATTCGTCGACCGTTGCGGCGCTTGCGCTTCGCCTTGAATCATCAAAAGAGGGCTCGTTGGCGCGCCCGCACGATCCGCCATCGCAGATCTCGCCCGCTGATGCAGATGGCGCACAGTCAATCTCCGTCGTGCAGGAGCGCATGCTACGCATCGAGCGAAAATTACCCGGGTTACCCCAGTTCAACCTGCCGTTCGCTTATCGATTGCAGGGCCGACTAAGCATTCCCGTGCTCGAGCGGAGCCTTGCCGAGGTCGTGCGTCGGCATGACATGCTGCGCACGGCGTTTATCTGGCAGGATGAGGTCCCCCTCGCTCGCGTCGTGCCGGACGTCGATGTCAGATCAATCCTGGCTGTGAAGGATTATGCAGCCCCGGCGCATACCGGAGATACCCGTGCCAAGGAACTTCTGCTGGTAAAGGCGAAGTTGGAAGCCGAACGGAGCTCCCTGGCGCCGATCGACATGAACAATGCGCCACTGTTCCGGGCCTATGTCTTCCGGCTCGATGCCAGGGACCATGTTTTGCTTCTGGTCATGCACGACATCATCATCGATGGCTGGTCGATGGCAATCTTCATGGAAGAGCTTCTGAAGATCTATGCCGCTGCGATTTCCGGTGCGAAGGTGCAACTGCCCGAACCGTCGCTTCAGTTTTCCGATTTCGCTCGCCGGCAGCGTTTGTGGTCCGGCACTGAGGAAGCAAACAAGCAGTTCGCTTATTGGAAGCGGTGCCTCGACAAAGCTTCACCTCCATTTGCGGCCCCGAAAAGCAGCGTTGGAGGTGAATTGACCTCGCGCGTTGTCCAGGAGCCTTTTCAAATATCCAACAATCTGGTGACGCAGCTCAGCGCCATGAGCCGCGACCGGGGCGCAACGCTGTTCATGAGCTTACTCGCCGGTTTCAAGACCCTGCTGCTGCTCCGGAGCGAGCGCAACGACATTTGCGTCGCGACCTTGATGGCCAATCGGTCTCAACTCCGGACAGAACGCGTGATCGGTCCGTTCGCGAACACCACGATCATCCGCACCCAACTTGATGCTGATCTGACCTTTGGCGAAGCGCTCAATCGCGTGCGCCGAGCCGTCCTGGAGGCTTACGCCAGACAAGAACTTCCATTCGATATCATTGCCAGCCGACTGGCGGAAGAAACCGGCCTGTGCCCGGCATCACTCGTTCAAGTTTATTTCGTTCTCCAGGTTGCGTTCCGCCGAGCGCTCGGGCTGCCCGATCTGACGGTTCGCCCGTTCGGCTACCAGGAGGAACGGTCTGCCATGCCGATTGACCGCGCCTGGCTTTCGATGACCCTCAAGGACACCCCGTCGGGAATGACCGGCATGTGCGGGCGTAAGGACGAGTTGCTCGAGCCGAACACCGTCCAGAATTGGATTGCCGACTACACGGCAATCCTGGCCAATGCGGCCGCAAACCCTAACGCGCAGCTTGGCCGATTGATTGATCCTTGAAACGATCAGGTCAGTCGCACCAAGCCGGTGCCAAAAGTGCAACGCTTTGTGCCGGTGTCACGCCGCGCGCAAGGTCGCCCAGAATTCGTCGGAGCCGAGTATCATCCCGCTTGATTATCCACTAGAAATTGTCGACAATTCTGCCGTGTATTGGACAAGGGATTAATCAAATCTAGTTTTGCCACTTTGGAGGCGGCGATGTGTAGATTTGCAGTGGATCTCATCGACTTTGAGGAATTGACCGCGGCGCAAAGGAAAGCACTGCTGAAGGACCTACAGAAGCGCAGGGATGCTCTGCAAGCGCAGCTGGAGGGGGTCAATGAATCGCTGAAGGGCGTCAATCAAGCGCTCAAAACGGTCCAGAAAGTATCAAAGCGCCGTTAGCGCCCGGGCCGTCAGCGCCCGACAAGGCTGCAGCCTGGCCTCCGCGCTTCATCCGCGCAGGGGCGCCGCCGAATGCGGAAAAGACAGCGGAGGGCCTAACCAAAGGGCACGTAAAATCGACGCTGCTCCAGACGGCAGGGTGTGAAGCCCCTGGTCACGTCATGGCCGGTCGCCGTCGCGGCCGTCTCAGGGTTGAATTCCGAGCACCTTAAGTATCGGCGTCCACTGGGTGTAATCTTTCTCATGCATCGCTCGTGCCTCTGCACCGGATCGCCATACTTGCTTAAATCCGACATTCTGCAGTTTCTCCTGAGCACGCTGCGATGCTTGCCGAAAAATCTCGGAGAGTCGGGAGACTTCCTCCGCTGATGTTCCCGGCGGGGCCAAGATGCCGACCCATCCTTCTGTCTCAATCCCGCTGCCGGTCTGTGCAAGAATGTGAAGTGAATCTTGAAACGGGAGAAAGTCCGGAAAAGGAACAATCGCAACCGCGACATGCCCCCCAAGGACACTGAGGATCGCTGGCGCCGACCCTTGATAGGGTACGTGCACCATCGGCACTCCGGAGTCGTTGAAAAGCTTTGTACCTATGAGATGGGGAATGCTCCCGGCGCCTGCGGTGGCCACGGTGCGATATTTCTCCTCGCGCGAGGCCTCCTGCATGTATTCAGCAAGATGCGCGGCAGCGTCTTTTCTCGTGACTGCAACGTATGAGAAGGTCGCCAAAACTCCGATCGGCACGAGCCCGCTTTGGGGTGACGTTCTGAGCGACGACGTGGAGGACATGAACAAGAGTGTCTGAGTCCCCTTTTGCCGAACTACCCAATCCGCCGCTATTGCTCCTCCCGCGCCAGGTCGATTTTCCACGATCGTCGACGTTCGCGCGATCTGCTCTGCTGCTTCAGCAACGATTCTGGCTGCGGTTGAAGAGGTTCCCCCTGCCGCGAATCCCACAACCAATGTAATCTGTCCATCATTCGGAAGTGCGGGACTGGAGAGCATGACAAGCGCAGCGAGAAAAAGCGGCGTGAATCTCGTCATTCGCTGATTCCCTTTTTCAACGAGGATCGCGATTTTCAAGGACAGCTGGACCACGTTCCCTTCGAGGGCGCAACCTCCGAAAGAACGTCATCTGAACGGCTTGGCTCTCCGGCGCGCTGCGGGCGCGCCCATCCGTCCGTACCTCGCACGCGGTTCGCCATCGAAGCGGGCAGAATTCGATACCGGGGTCGATCTCGCCAAGCTCGCACGCGGGCTGGCACTATCTGCACGAGGGCTGGCACTATCTGAAGGACACCGGTGTTCGGAGCCCGATAGACACCTCCTTCTTCTGACAATAGTCTTTGACTAAAGATCGGGTCGGATCGGATCAGGGCGAGCTTTTATGGCCGCAGACCGTGTGGAACGGCGACTGAGTGCTATTTTCGTGGCCGATGTGGCTGGCTACAGCCGCCTCATGGGTGCTGATGAGGAGGGTACGCACGCCCGGCTGAACGAACATCTGTCTGCGCTCCTCTATCCCGAGATCGAAAAGCACGGCGGGCGGCTCATCAGAAGCGCTGGCGACGGAATCTTGGTGGAGTTTGCCAGCGTAGTCGGTGCTATGCGATGCGCCGTTGCGATACAGCGCGGCATGATCACTCGAAACACCGATGTGCGAATTGAAAAGCGGATCGAGTTCCGCATTGGCATCAATGCCGGCGACATCATCATAGAAGACGGCGATATCTTTGGGGACGGGGTAAATGTTGCAGCTCGGCTCGAGGCGCTTTGCGAGCCGGGCGACATCTGTGTATCGCAACGCGTACGCGAAGATACGCAGGATAAGCTTGACGTCGAATTCGAAGATAGTGGCGAGCATCAACTGAAGAACATTGCACGGCCGGTGCGGGTCTATCGCGTGTCGTTCGGCAACGCTCCGGCGCGACCGGCGCTTGCGCTTCCCGACAAGCCATCGGTCGCCGTCCTGGCTTTTGAGAATATGAGTCGCGACCCAGAGCAGGAGTACTTTGCGGATGGAATTTCGGAAGACATCATCACCGAGTTGTCCCGCTTCTCGGACTTGTTCGTGATCGCACGCAATTCGAGTTTTCGATACAAGGGCAGAGCGGTTGATTTGCGTCTGGTGGGCCGAGAACTCGGCGTGCGCTATGTTCTGGAGGGTAGCGTTCGTCGGGGCAATGACCGAGTTCGGATCACGGCGCAGCTGATTGATGCTGCAAGTGGCGTCCACCGCTGGGCCGAGCGCTATGACCAGAAGTTAAAGGATGTATTTGCGATCCAGGACGACGTGGCGCGGACGATCGCCGCAATTCTGGTCGCGCATGTGAACATGGCGGAAGCTGAACGCACCTTGCTCAAGCCGCCCAAGACTTGGCAGGCCTACGATCACTACATGCGCGCAAGTGCGGCGTGGATAGCGTTCCAGTCCTCGTGGCAAATGGCGGAATTATTGAGGACACGAGGGCACCTCGCAGATTCGCTGGCCATCGATCCGAAATATGCCCGTTGCTATACAATGCTGGCCAGCACTCACCGGGTGGCTTGGCTCAATCCGCTGAATGATGAATATTTGAGCCCGACCATCCTTGACCTGGCCATCAAATTGGCGCGCACGGCAATTGCCCACAATCCGAGCCTGCCCGAAGCCTATGCCGAGTTGGGCTATAACATCATCCGGAAGCGTGACTTCGACGCAGCGACTGGCGCCGCCGAAAGAGCGCTGGCGCTAAACCCCAATTTCGCGGATTACCGCCTCGCGCAAATATTTTACTCGGTGGGAGACCCGACCAGAGCTATTGCCATCGCCAAGTTGCAAATGCGCCTTGATCCATTCCATCCGCATTTTGCGCCGTTGATGGTCGGCGTAGCTCACTACCACCTCAAAGAATACCACGATGCCCAACATTGGTTGACTGAAGCCATTAGCCGCGCGCCCAATCACCAGTATGGCCACGCCTTCCTGGCCGCGACGTACGCTCAGCTGGGACGAATGGAAGATGCTCGTGCAGAGGCAAACGAGGTTCTACGCTTAAATCCAAGGTACAGCATCAGCGGCACCCAGCAGCAGGTATCCATTCTCAAACGCGCCGAAGATTTGGAGCACCTGGTCGACGGGCTGCGAAAGGCCGGCCTTCCAGCATAGTCTCGGCGAACGCGCGGGGGCAGGACATGAGGCGCTGACCGACGGCGATTGGTCGCTATGCACCCGAAAGCCGACGCATTGTGCTCACATCGAGTTCTTCAGCTTCTGACCCGAAGGCGACTTCGATTGTCGTCGCTACTCAATGGGAGCTTGTCCGACCTGTTCTTGAAATTCCCAAGGATTTCGAGACGAGCAATTTGTCCAAACAGCAATACAGACGTATCTTTCTGAATCCGGTCCCCTCAGGGAAAGCTGTTGGACTGAGGGGCTTTCAACGAGGCCGTGCAGGATCATGAGATTGCTCAAGCTTCTCGTGCAGCGTGTGCTGATCTTTGGATTGGGAATCTTCTGTGTCTGGTTGATTGTCTTTGTTGTTTTTGAAACTGCGGACCGCAGGCTACCTTGGATCCTGGCGGTCAGTGCGACCTACGGAATTGCCGCATATATCGTTTTGCCACGTGCCATTCGGATGGGCTTGAAGATTCTGCAAAGCAAACGCGTGCCGAGTTACACGATTACGGGCGACGGACTGCCTGGAGATCCCGTGAACGTCGTGCTCGTCGGCACGCTCCAGCAGCTTCGCGGGGCCTTCGCAGCGCTCGGCTGGTCGGAGGCAGATCGGCTTAGTTTAGCCAGTTCATGGGGCATGGTCCGAGCCTTTGTGCTCAATACTCCATACCCCACCGCCCCGTTCAGCACCCTCCATCTTTTCGGGCGGGGCCAGGACATCGGTTTTCAAAAGGCGATCGATAACAGCCCGCGAAAGCGCCACCACGTACGGTTCTGGGCTTTGAGTCAAACGCGTGCCCAGGCAACCTGGGGAACAGCAGATTTCTGGCTAAACACCGAACGCCCGCCAGAAAACGAATGCGTTCTTTGGATAGGAGCTGGCACCAGGGACACCGGCCTATCCCTCACTCGCCTTTCATTTCAAATCACGCACGCCACAGATTCGGATACGAATGCAGAGCGCGATCATATTGTCGGTGAGTTGAAGAGGATTCGAACCATCGAAGCGGTGAAAGTCTATCGGGCCGGGGAAAATCTTCTCGCCGAACGCGTCAATCACTACGTTACCGATGGCGAGATCACGTTGGCGATCCTGGTTGGAAACGACGATTGACGTTAAAGCCAAGATTTTCTGCTACCCATCAAACTGTCCAACCAGGCGAGCCCGGTTTCGCTGTTTCATGAAAATAACTGTGGTGGGCCGCGTCCTCCCCGCGAAGATTCCGCTATCGACATCCATGTCTGTTGTCGGCCCTTCTCGAACCTCCGGCGAGGTCCGCCTTCCCGCCGCTGTCAGGTGAGAGCGGGCGTCAAGCGCCCCTCGCCCCAACGCCCGTGTGTGAGTACACGGCCTAGCCAATGGGTCAGCGCCACCATCGAGGCAAAGCCACGGGCAATGAATGCCGCCAAAGCGGTGTTCGGCTAGAGGCGATTCCGTTTCGGCTGCATCCGGCGCGCCTCGCGCTCGATGCTGGCGGCGACCAGCGGCGCCTTGTCGGCGGCGATGGGCGGGGAAAACACGAAGCCCTGCACCACATCGCAATCGAGCCCGCCGAGCACGTCCAGTTCGGCGGACAATTCGGCGCCCTCCGCCACGACCGTCATGCCCAGCCCGTGCGACAGGGCGATGATGCCGCCGAGCAGCTTGCGCTTCTCCGGCGCGGTGGAAATGCCATCCACGAAGGCCCGGTCCACTTTCAGGCAGTCGAAAGGCAGGCGCGTCAGATAGCCGAGCGAGGAATAGCCCGAGCCGAAATCGTCCAGCGCCAGCCGGGCGCCCAAGCCGGACAGCGCCGTCAGCGTGCGGCTGATCCGTTGCTCGGTATGATCCACGAACAGGCTTTCGGTCAGCTCCAGGCAGAGCAGCTCCGCCGGAAAGCCGGTCTCTGCCAGGATGGCCGAGACCGCGGTCTCGAAATCCACGCTCCAGATCTGCGCCGGCGAGACATTGACCGAGATGGAGCGCGGCGGCAGCCCGGCATCCAGCCAGGCGCGGCCCTGCCGGCAGGCCTCGCGCAGCACCCACAGGCCGAGGTCGACGATGAGCCCGGAGCTTTCGGCAATCGGGATGAACTCCGCCGGCGAGATCGGCCCGCGCTCGGGATGGGCCCAGCGCAGCAGCGCCTCGAAACCGATGACGCGGCCGGTCTTCAGGTCCACCTGCGGCTGGTAATGCGCCTCGAGGGCACCGGCCTCCACGGCGTGGCGCAGATGCCGGCCGAGATCGAGCCTTTCATCGACCGCCTGCGCATAGACCGGCTCGAACAGTTGGGCTCGGCCGCGCCCGGCCTCCTTGGCCATGTAGAGCGCGAGGTCCGCGTTGCGCACGGCGGTCTCCGCCGTCGCGCCATGCTCCGGCAGGCGGGCGATGCCGATGGTGGCGCCGACCGAGGCCTCGCCCTCGGCGAGATCGACGGGGCCGGACAGTTTGCCGATGAGCCGATCGGCAAGCCCGGTCAGCGCGGCGTCGGACGTGTCGCATTCATCCGCCAGCACGGCGAATTCGTCGCCGCCGAGCCGGGCGATGAAGGCGCGCGGTCCCAGGTCCTGCCGCAACGCAGCCGCCACCTTGATCAGCAATTCGTCACCGGCGGCATGGCCGAGGGAATCATTGACCTCCTTGAAGCGATCGAGGTCGATGAGCAGCAGCGCACCGCTCCGGCCTCCCTGGGAGCAGCCTTCGGTCAGGGCGGCGAGTTGGCGCGTGAACAGCGCGCGATTGGCAAGGCCGGTCAACGGATCGCTGTACGCGAGCTGCTCGAGCTGGCGCTCGGCTTCCTTGCGCTCGGTGACGTCCTGCACGGTGCCGATGATGCCGATGACCTTGTCGTGGGCAACCTCCGCCTTGCAGATCACAGCCAGATCGCGGGCCGCGCCGTCGGCGTGCAGGATGCGCAGGTCCGTGGCCTCGGTCCGGCGGGTGCGCAGCACCCGTTTCTGCACCTCCCGGAAGCGGTCGGCGTCGCCGTCCAGGAAATAGGGCCTCATGGTCTCATCGGTCGGCTCGAACGTGTCGGGCAAGCCGAGAAGCTGGTAGAGCTCGGGCGCCCAGATCGTGCGGCCGCTGTCCAGCCGGTGGCTCCAGGTGCCGATCTTGCCGAGGCGGTGGGCCTCCTCCAGCGCCCGCGTGCGCTGGTCGAGCAGCGCCTTGGCCGCCCTGAGCTGAGTGATGTCGCTGGAGGTGCCGCGGTAACCGAGAAAGCTGCCGTCATCGGCGAAGATCGGCTTGCCGCTGGTGCAGATGCTGACGCGGGAGCCGTCCTTGCCGATCAGCGTATAGGTGAAGTCGCGAAAAGGGCGATGGGCCTCCATATCGGCCCGGTGCCGCGCCATGGCCTCCCCATCCTCGGGCGCATAAGTCAGTTCCCAGCGCGCCTTCCTGCCGGCGGCCACGGTCTGGAACGCCGCATTGCCGGCAAGCGATTTGGGATAGGGCAGCAGCCGATGCTCGGCGTCGCTCTCCCAGCACCAGTCCGAGGCGGTAGAGACAAAATCGGCCAGCCGTTGCTCGCTCTCCGCCAGGCGCCGCAGCGCGGAGGTCTCCTCCGTGACGTCGCGGACAATGCCGGACACGCGTCGGACCTGACCGCGCGCGTCGAATTCCGGCTCGCCGTGCACCACGCAGTCGAGCAGGCTGCCATCGGGACCGCGGAGTCTCGTCCGCACCGCATAGGGCCGCCCCTCCGCCCAGCAGGCCGCGTAATGCGCCTCCAGCAGCTTCCGGCTTTCAGGCAAATAGCGCTCGCGCACCGTGGCGATGGGGACGTAGCCGTCGGCCGTCTCGAATTCGTAGAATGCGGCGAGCTCAGGCGATATCCAGACATCGGTCGCGGCGGCACTCTGCGACTCCCAGTAGCCCATGCGGGCCAACCGGATCGCACAGCGCAGCGATCGCTCCTCATGCCAGCGGCGACGCGCTTCCCGGGTCGGGGCCTGCCCTTGCGACAATTTGCGAGCGGCCATCGGTCCCCAACTCAACGCTAGCGTACGCAGCTAACAGGCTAGCATAGAGCCTCACAACCTTGGAGCGACGGCGGTGAGGAGATGGGGTTCTTCCGCTTCTTTGGTGTAGTTTCGGTGAATTCTGCAACCGGCAGTCGGCGCCCGGCCCTAAAGCGCGACGTGATTGGGTTGAATCGTCATCGCGCTTTAGCTCTTTGTTTGAGCATGATCTCCGGCGCAAACGCGTCCCGCGTTTGTCGCGAGGGAAAACCGCTTCGCACTTTTCCGGATCATGTTTTAGCGCAGCACCGGTATCTTAACGGATCCGCACCAGCTCGAGGTCGAAGTCGCCGGTGACGGCAGTCTCGATCTGGCAGCGCGAGAGTCCGATATCGCGCAGCGCCCGGTCGTCGAGCTGGCGCAGCGTCTTGATCGCCTCGCGGCGCACCCAATGGGTCGCGAGTGCATCGCCCCACACTCGGAGCAATCGGAGCAATCCGCCCAACATGCTGGACCGCGCGGGCGCTGCGGCGGCTGAGGATATCGCTGACATTGTCATCTCCTTCGCTGCCCATGGGCAAAGCTATGCCGTTGACACAGATGCCGTTTCAGCGCCTGCGCCGTCGGGACCTCGGATTGCTTGCGCGCTCCTCGGTGCAATCATGGGCTTGTTCCCTCTTAAATGATCCGGTACATTGCTCGGAGCAAGTAAAACATTGCTCTCGGTGCAATAATGTCGAGGTTCGAATATCTGAAGCTGGCGGACGCGGTGGCCGCCGAGATCGCCAGCGGCGCGCTGAAGGCGGGCGACCGGCTGCCGCCGCAGCGTCATTTCGCCTATGACCGCAACATCGCCGTCTCGACGGCGAGCCGGGTCTACACCGAGCTGTTGCGGCGCGGGCTGGTGGTCGGTGAAGTCGGCCGCGGCACCTTCGTCTCCGGCGAGGCACGCCGCGGCATCGCGGCCCCGACCGAGCCACGCGGCGCCCGCATCGACCTCGAGTTCAACTACCCGCTGCTGCCGCACCAGGCGACGATGATCGCCAAGAGCCTCGAAGGGCTGGAGCGGCCCGAGGTGCTCGAGGGCGCGCTGCGGCCGGCGACCAGTTTTGGCACGCGGGCGGCACGAACCATCTCCTCGGAATTTCTGGCGCGCAAGAACTGGACGCCAGATCCCGACCAGATCGTGTTCACCGCCAATGGCCGGCAATGCATCGCCGCCGCGCTCGCCGCCGTCGTGCCGCCCGGCGGACGCTGCGGCGTCGAGGCGCTGACCTACCCGTTCGTCAAAGGCATCGCCGCGCGGCTCGGCATCTCGCTGGTGCCGCTCGCGATGGACGAACACGGCGTGCGACCGGATGCGGTGCAGAAAGCGCATCGCGAGGCGCATCTGTCCGCGATCTACGTCCAGCCGACGATCCAGAACCCGCTCAGCATCACCATGCCGCCCGAGCGCCGCGCCGAGCTGTTGCGCGTGGTGGAGAAGCTCGGCCTCGTCGTCATCGAGGACGGCGTCTACGGCTTCCTCGACGACGAGGCGCCGCTCGCGGCACTGGCGCCCGACAGCTGCATCATGCTCGACAGCCTGTCGAAGAAGGTGGCGCCGGGCCTCGCGCTCGGCTTCATCGTGTCGCCGCCGCGGCTGCGCGAGAGCATCATGGCCGCGGTGCGCTCGGGCGGCTGGACCGCGTCGGGCTACGCGTTCGCCGCGGGGCAGCGGCTGATGGCCGACGGCACCGCCGCCGAATTGTCACGGCTGAAGCGGATCGATGCCGGCCGCCGCCAGCTTCTGGCGGCGAAGCATCTGGCCGATTTCGAAATCCAGACCAATCCGAAGTCCTATCATCTCTGGCTGACCTTGCCGCCGCACTGGCGCTCGCAGACCCTGGTCGCCGCCGCCGCGCGCCGCGACATCGCGCTGACGCCGTCGACGACCTTTGCCGCCACGCCGGGGCACGCGCCCAATGCGGTGCGGCTCGCACTCGCCGCACCGCCGTTGGAGCAACTCGACCTCGGCCTGCGGACTCTCGCAGGCATGCTGAGCGCGACCGAAGAGGATTTTGACTCGACGGAGTGACATCGCACGTTCACTCCGAAGCGGCGCAGCAGTCCAGAATTGGATACGAGTGGCACGCGCGATCGCGGCACTCTCAGCGGCCTGTTTCCAGTGATCCTGGCGCCAGGGCATCAAAAGCCACAGGCCGCATACGTCTTTCTCACGAGACGAAAATGCGCGCCCTCGGCCACGAAGTCCACATCCATGCACTGGTTGCCTCTGCGATATTCCCCGATCACGCCGCACTGCAGATATTCGAGGTTTATCCGCCAGCGCTTTTCTTGCGGCGAGTAGGTCGCAAAGTCGTGCTGCGCGACCGGCGTTCCCTTGCAGATTCCGGCAACGTAGTGCCGCACATCGGGCGGCAGATTGTCGACGTGATTGTGATCAAGCGGATCATGTTTGTTGCCCACGCTGCCCTTGGAAAGAGCCGGCGGGATGCTCAGGAGCACAAGGCATAGAGCCAAAAATGGAGCCCGGATTGTCATCTGACCCTCCAGCCAAAAGCAAATCCGTCGCCGAGTTTACAGCGCGTTGCTTACAACCCGCTTACAGTCCGGCTGCGCGAACCGCCGTCACTGATTGCGAACCGCCTTCGGCAGCAGCGCATCGGGCAATTGATCGAAGCTGTAGCGCCGCGGCCGGTTGCGCGTGACGAAGCCGCCGACCTGCCAGGTGAACAGCGCGGCAAAGCCGACCAGGAACAGCGCGCCCATCCAGTTCGCCGTCAGCAGCGCCATGAGCAGCAATCCGATCATTGCCACCGCAAGGCAGGCCAGCAGCGCCAGCGCGGCGGTGTACGTCTTCGGTCCAAGGCCTCCGACCAGCCTGGCGTTGCTGCCCGCCGCCTGCATCCGGCGATGCAGTTCGACGATGAAGTCGCGGTAGAGATGGCCTTGCGGCGCCACCAGCGTCGCGGTCTGCCAGGTGGTCGAGAGGATCGCGATCCGCCCGCCTTTGGCGTTGTCGATGTCGGCGCGAAACCGCTGCTGCTGCATCGAGACCGGGCGATAGGACAGTTTCACCGCGGAGATGTCGGCATAGTCCCACACGCCGGACCGGCCGGCGATACGCCACGCCAGCCCGTCCCCGGTTAGTTCGAACTGGTGCGCCGAGCCGATCAAGGAGGCCTTGTAGGCGTAGCGCACCGCCGTGCCCTCGCCTGCCTCCGATCGATCCTGCAACGTTGTTGGCAATTCGCCGTTCCACCTGTTCAAACATACGCGCAAGCTTGCGCAGCCTGTCGCGCCTATCCTACAAGCGAGCCATGCCCGAGACGACCTATTTTCCGCGTTACCTCATCCTCGGCGGCGCGATGATATCCGGCGTGCTGCTGGCGCTTGCCGTGCACATGCTCGGCGCGCGCTACGGCCTCGATCTCGGCGGCCTGTGGCGCTCCGACAGCCACGAGTTCATGCCGGCGGGCGCGGCGATCGCGTGGTGGCTGATCGCGACCGTCGGATTTTCGGGCGGCTACTTCACCGCCAATCTGATGCACAGCGCGGTGGCCGGCCAGATTCCGCAACGGATGCGCAACTTCCTGATCGTCGTCGGCGTGCTGATGCTGGCCGGCGCAGGCCAGGCCGCGTCGGCGCCGAGCACGGTCTCGACCATTTCCGCCGTGCTCGCTGGCCTTGCCGCCCTGTGCCTCGGCGCGGTGATGGCGTTCTGCGGCGCCTATTTTGCCCTGCGCAAGAGCTGAGCTAGCCTTCCAACTCAGGCGACCGACCGCTCCGGCGCCCTGCGCAACATCTTGGCGACGTCGGCTGCCGGCCGAGGCGGGCTGAACAGATAGCCCTGCGCCTGCGTGCAGCCCTCCTGACGCAGCAGGTCGAACTGGGTATCGGTCTCGACCCCTTCGGCTGTGGTGACGATGCCGAGGCTCTTGCCGAGGCCGGTGACCGCGCGCACGATCGCCATCGAGTCCTCGCGCGTCGCAAGATCGGTGACGAAGGAACGGTCGATCTTGATCTTGTCGAACGGGAAGCTGCGCAGATAGCTCAGCGAGGAATAGCCGGTGCCGAAATCGTCCAGCGAGATGCGGACGCCGAAGCCGCGCAGCTCATGCAGCACCGCGAGCGTCGCCTCGCTGTTCTGCAGCAGCACCGATTCGGTGATCTCGAGCTCAAGCCGGTCCGCCGACAGGCCGGATGCTTGCAGCGCCGCCTTCACCGACGACACCAGGTTCGGGTTCTTGAACTGCACCGGCGAGAGATTGACGGCAACCGCGACAGCTTCGGGCCAGCCCGCGGCATCCGCGCAGGCCTTGCGCAACACGATCTCGCCAAGCGGGACGATCAGCCCGGTTTCCTCGGCGACAGGAATGAAATTGTTCGGCGCGATCAGGCCACGCAACGAATGGTTCCAGCGCGCCAGCGCCTCGAAGGCGACGATCTGATCGCCCGCGAGATCACGGATCGGCTGATAGTAGACCTCGAACTCGTCATGCTCGAGCGCGAGCCGCAGGTCGCGCTCCAGCAGGCGGCGCGCCTGCGCACGCGCATCCATCCCGGTCTCGAAGAACCGATAGGTGCCGCGGCCGTCGGCCTTGGCGCGGTACAGCGCAAGATCGGCCTTTTGCAGCAATTCGTCTGGATCCTTGCCGTCCTCGGGCGCGAGCGAGATGCCGATGCTGACGCCGATCACGAGCTGATGGCCGCCGATCTCGTAGGGCGCGGCAATCCGCTCGACCACGAGACTTGCCAGCGACGCCACGACGGACGGCTCGCAATTGCTGCAGAACTGCACGATGGCGAATTCGTCGCCGCCGAGCCGCGCCACGGTGTCGTGCTCGGTCACGCATTCGCCCAGCCGGCGCGCGACTTCGCGCAACAGCGCATCGCCGATCGGATGCCCGAGCGTGTCGTTGATTTCCTTGAAATGATCGAGATCGAGACAGAGCACGGCCAGTTGGTCGGAGCGCTTGGCCAGTCTCGAGGCCTTCTCGAGCTGCTCGCGGAACAGCGTCCGGTTCGGCAAATTGGTCAGCGCGTCATGCCGCGCCATGTGCGAAATCTGTTCCTGGGCCTGCTGCCATTCGGTGATGTCTTCGAAGGTCGCGACCCAGCCGCCGCCCTTCATCGGCTGGTCGACGACACGGATCGCGCGCTCGTTGCGGCTGACGATCCGCGTCGCGCTGTGGCCGGCCTTTGCCTCGGCGACGAGAGCATTGCAGAACTCCTCGGGATCGCCGTCCCACTCGCCGATGGAATGGAGGTCCTGCAGGACGTCGATCAGCAGGCGTCCCTGCAGCGGCACGCGACTGCGCCCCATCATCTCGCTGTAGCGCTCGTTGAACAGCATGATGCGGCCGTCGGCATCGAACATGCACAGCCCCTGCGACATGTTCTCGAGCGCGGTATCGAGCACCACCTTCTGCTTGTGAAGCTCGGTCTTGGCGCGACGGTCGAGGATCGAGGCGATCAGCGAGAGGCCGAGAATCGCGAAGGCCGCAACGGCGGTCATGAATGAGAGCACGCGCGGCGAGACCGTAAGTCCGCCGGAAACGATCGTCGGATCCGGGACGAGCGTCACCGCGCCCATCGCGGTGAAATGATGTGAGACGATCGCGACGGTCAGAAGACCGGTCGCGGCGGCGGTGGTGCCGAAACGTTCGCCACGCGTGGCAACGACGAGCGCGAGCGCGCCAAACAGGCTTCCGAACGCGATCGACGAGGCGACGATGCCGGGCGACCAGACGATGCGCGCGGGCAGCTCCAGCCCGAGCATGCCGGTGTAATGCATCGCCGCGACACCGGCGCCGACGATCGCGCCGCCGGCCGCAACCGTCCGCCAGCGTTCGTCGAGCGTGGCGACCGCCAATCCGACGGCCAGGATCGCAACCGCGAGCACCAGCGACAGCAGCGTGATGGGAATGTTGTACCCGGCCTCGATGCCGGGATCGTATGCCAGCATGGCGACGAAATGGGTGGCCCAGATACCGCAACCGCCGACCGCCGCATCGAGACCGATCCAGATCTCGCGGGCACGACCCTGTGCAGCGCGGGCACGGTGAAACAGGCTGATCGCGACGGCGCTGGCGAGCAGGCAGATCACCCCGCCAAGGACGACCAACCGCCAGTCATGCTCCAAAGTGAGACAGGTCAGAACGCGATACATATAGGCCCCCTTTATGGACCTATAAGAACAGACGCATTCGTGTACGAACGGTAACCGCACTGCAGCAAGGTTCCACGCATGGTGAAGAAGCCTTGAATGCAGGCGATCGGGCCAGTGCAAAGCGGAGATGCCTCGCTGCAGTTCGTCTCAACGCCGAGCCTCTGACCATGAACCGATCCAGATCAGCGCAGCGGCCGCAAGCAGCACGGCGGCGGAGATGAAGAGCGCCGCGTGCAGGCCGGCGATGAAGGCCGCGGACCGGCTGACCATCGAGCCGAACAGCGCGACACCGAGCACGCTGCCGGTCTGCCGGGTCGCGTTCAACACCCCGGCCGCGATGCCGGCATGCTGCGGCTCGGCACTGCCGAGCAGCGCCGATGTCAGCGGCGGCACCAGCAGGCCGAGGCCGCCGCTCATGGCCAGCAGTTGCAGGCAGATCGCGAGATAGCTCGTGCCGGGGCCGATGAACAGCAGCGCCAGGCATCCGGCGGCCGAGAGCGTGGCGCCGAGCGCGATTGTCGCCGGCGCGCCGATCCGCTCCGCGACATGCGGCGCGATCAGGTTGGCGGGCAGCACGGCGCCGAGCATCGGCACGAACGCGAGGCCGGTGGCGAACGCCGACAGCCCGTTGACCTGCTGGAAGTAGAGGCTGAGCACGAAGATCAGGCCGTAGAACGCGACATTGACCAGGAGGCCGACCAGCGAGGTCAGGGCAAACATCCGGTGGCGGAACAGCGAGAGCGGCAGCATCGGCTGCGGCGCGCGCGCCTCACGCCAGACGAACAGCACGGAGAAGACGGCGGCGAGAACGAAGCCCGCGATCACGAACGGGTTGCACCAGCCGAGCGCGCCGCCCTCGATCAGCGCGCCGGCCAGCGTGCCGAGCGCGGCGATCGCCGCGACCTGACCCGGCAGATCGAGCCGGTGTTGCTGATGACGCGTGGTTTCGTTGGCGAAGCGCCAAGCGAGCCACAAGCCGGCCAGGCCGATCGGCAGGTTGACCAGAAAGATCGCGCGCCAGCCGACCAGCGCGATCAGTCCGCCGCCGACGAACGGGCCGGCGGTCAGCGCAAGGCTCGCGCCCGCGGCCCAGACCCCGACCGCGCGTCCCCGCACCTTCTCGTCTTCATAGGCATGGCGGAGCAACGCCAGCGAGTTCGGCACCAGGATGGCCGCGGCCAGCCCCTGCACGCAGCGGGCGGCGATCAGCGTCGCCGCATCAGGCGCGACCGCGCAGGCAACCGATGCCGCGGTGAAGATCGCAAACCCGGCCATGAAGATGCGCTTGGCGCCGATCCGGTCACCGAGCGCGCCCGCGGTCAGGATGAAGGCCGCAAAGGCAATCGTGTAGGCGCTGACCACCCATTGCAGTTCGGCAACGCCGCCGCCGAGCGAGGCGCCGATCGCATTGAGCGCCGTGTTGACGATGGTGACGTCGAGCTGCACGACGCCATAGCCGAGACTCATCGCGGCGAGCGTCAACGTCGCCGCAAGCCCGCTCGTTTGCTGATGCGACGCTGCGCGCCGGTCCGGCGGCATTTGCCGGACGTCCAGGGATGTCTGTTGCATGGTCTTGTCCTTGCTCTCGGCAACCAATGCGAGACATAGGCCTTCGTTTCGCCGCAACACTTCGCCACCGATCGAAGTGTGGAATCGATTGCCTGGCCGGCCCACCCGACGGCGGCCCGCTTGCGCGGCGTTTTGCCTCAATAGACCTACGGACCGCCCTCGCGCGCCTGACCCGGCCGGAGCGCAGGGCGGATCATGCGCATGCGCGCGTCGACTTCACACTTTGGTAAACGCCACAGCGGGCTCAGGCGTCCCCATGCTGATGCATATCGTCTATTCGCCTCGCGCCAACTAACCCGCATCGACGCCGGGACGGCCGCAAAATCGGCAAAAAGGCCGACGAAATCGCCTGGAACGGCGGAACATGCAGTGGCCCCGTCGCTGTCCTGCGACTCACATTCCGCAGAGCGAGAACATATGTAGCCAATATGACAATGACGCTGGACGAGGGCCGAAGCTTGGCTTGTCAAGGGCTGCACAACGCATCGGTTTTGCCTTATGGGTCATCGCGTACGGTGCGTTTGCCCGTCACCCGTCGCCGTCCGTGACCGGGTCCCACTGAAATTGCCGCCCCGCCGGGAGGATGAATGCTTCGGCTGCTGACCACGCTTGGGCGTGGTTTCAAGGAAAAGATCGGCTGGAAACGGCTCGGGATCGCCGCGAGTGTGTTGATCATCGCGTTCGCGATCACGTCGCTTGTTCACACCCTGAAGGGCGTCGATACCGGCATCATTCTCACCGCGCTCACCAACATCGCGCCGCATCGGATCGCGCTGGCGGCGCTCTGCGTGGTCGGGGCGTTCTGCACGCTGACCTTCTACGACTTCTTCGCGCTGCGCACGATCGGCAAGATCCATGTCCCCTACCGCATCGCAGCGCTGTCGAGCTTCACGAGCTACACGATCGGCCACAATATCGGCGCCACGGTCTTCACCGGCGGCGCGATCCGCTTCCGGATCTATTCCGATTACGGCCTCTCGGCGATCGACGTCGCCAAGATCTGCTTCCTGTCGGGCCTGACCTTCTGGCTCGGCAATTTGTTCGTGCTCGGCTTCGGCATGGCCTGGCACCCGGCCGCGGCGTCGGCGATGGACCTGCTGCCGCCGGCGATGAACCGGCTGATCGCGCTCGGCTGCCTTGCCGGCATCGGCGCCTATTTCGTCTGGCTCCTGACCGGCGAGAAGCGCCGCGAGCTCGGCCAGAACGGCTGGAAGGTGGTGCTGCCGTCGGCCAAGCTGACGCTGTTGCAGATCCTGATCGGCGTGGTCGATCTCGGCTTCTGCGCGCTCGCAATGTACCTGCTGATGCCGACCGAGCCGCATATCGACTTCGTCTCGCTGGCGGTCGTGTTCATCCTGGCGACGCTGCTCGGCTTCGCCAGCCACGCCCCCGGCTCGATCGGCGTGTTCGACGCCGCGATGCTGGTGGCGCTGCCGGAGTTCAGCAAGGAACAATTGCTGGCGACGCTGGTCGTGTTCCGCATCCTCTACTTCCTGATCCCGTTCGGGATTTCGATCTCGATAATGGGCATGCGCGAGCTCTGGCTCAACGTGGTGCAGCCCTGGCAAGAGCGGAAACGACTAAGCCAAGCCTGCACGGCTTCGGCGACCGTGCGGCAACCGATCGAAAGCCGGCAGCAGCGGGTCAGGCAGCTGAAACGGTAACAGGCAACGTTATCGGCCCTCGTGCGGGCCCCTCGACCCCGGATTTTCGATCCTCGCAGCCGCTTCTCTTATTTTCGCCGTACCGCTCGCGTCAAACCGCGCCATGATTGGCTTTTTGGTTCGATTTTCGTTTCGGGTGACGGTCTGCAGCGTGCTGCTCGGCAGCGCGCTGGCAGCGGTATTCGCATCAGCCGCGGACGCGCAGGACAACCAGCTGCAGATCTCCTGGGAGGTCCGCAACCGCTTCCGCCTGTTCCGCGAGGAACGCGACTTCCGCCTGCATGTCGAAAGCGGGCTTGGCCGCAGCGTGCTGGCGTCGGAACAGGCGCTGGAACTGCAAAGCGACGGCCGCGGCTGGGCGCGCAACACCGTGAACCGGCTCTGCATCGACCTGCAGGGCCGCGTCAGCGAGCCCTGCATGCGCGACAACGTCAAGGAAAGCTATCTGACGCCGATCGATCATCCGATCGTCGTACGGCTCACCGGACCGGTTCCGGTCGGCGCGACCTGCGCCTGGTCGTTCGACGACGGCGACGGGCCCCAATCCTCGACATTCGATTGCGCCGAACCGGTCAATCTTCGCGTCCGCTACGGCCGCGCCACGGTCGCGACCGTCGACGTCGCGAGCGGCTCGGACGCCAACCAGCGCGTGACGACGCCGATCGAGGTGCGCGACTTGCTGATCGCGGGCCTCGGCGACAGCATCGCATCCGGCGAGGGCAATCCCGACCGCGCGATTGCGCTCTCCGACGAGGGGTTCTGCTTCCGCTCCTATCTCGGCGGGGCGCAATATTACCGGCCGAGCCGTGCCGGCTACAAAGGCGGCCGCGCCTGCGAAGCACCGGACACCCTGACCAACTGGCAGCGCCAGAGCGCGCTGTGGCTCAACTCGGCCTGTCACCGGTCGTTGTACAGCTACCAGACCCGCACGGCGCTCGCGCTCGCCGTGCAATATCCGCACATCGCGGTGACCTATCTGCCGCTGGCCTGCACCGGGGCCACCATCGCCGACGGCCTGCTCGGCTCGCAGCAGGCGCGCGAATGTCTGCCAACGAAGACAGCCAACACCTGCTCGGGCACCGTCAACGGCCAGATCGCGGAGCTGCGCACGGCACTCGCCGCCGCCAAGCGCCGTCAGCCCGACCGCACCCTCGACCTCGTGCTGCTGTCGGTCGGCGCCAACGACATCTACTTCTCCGGCCTCGTCGCCAACGTGATCGTCGACACGCCGACCGAGCGCACGCTGTTCAGCCGCGGCGGCTCGATGGCCAGCGTCGACGATGCCCGTTCGGCACTGGCGCGCGACCTGCCGGCCGATTTTGCCAAGCTGCGCGATGCGCTGAAGCCGCTGGTCGGCGGCGATCTCTCGCACGTGATCTACACGGCCTATGCCAATCCGGCGCTGGCCAATGGCGGCGCACCCTGCCCCGGCGGCCGCGCCGGCTTCGAGATCCATCCCTCTTTCAACGCCGATCCCAAACGCCTCGCGTCGGTCTCGAGCTTCGTGCAGAACGAGTTCCTGCCGCAGCTCAAGGCGATCGCGCAGTGCCAGTCCGGCATCATCTGCCGCAATCCGCAGGCCGACCGCATGACCTTCGTCGATGCGCATCAGGACGCGTTTGCGAGCCATGGCTTCTGCGCACGCGCGTCGACCGATCCGGAATTCGACCGCGACTGCTTCGCCGCCAATGGCGACAGCTTCGTGTCGGACATCGTCGCCGCGGCCAACCAGCCGCTCAAATGCGGCCGCAGCGCCGGCGAATACCGCGCCTATCTGCCGCGCGCGCGCTGGATCCGCGACGCCAATGACAGCTACTTCACCGCGATGACCTACCCGCAGGGCCTGCCGTCCTCGATGCAGCCAAGCGACATCCACGACGCGACATGGGGCATCCTGTCGGCGGTGTATGGCGGCGCGGTGCATCCGAGCGCCGAAGGCCATGCGGCGATGGCCGATGCCGCGGTCCCCGCGGCCGCCACCGTGCTGCAATTGAACACCGCCGTGCCTGAAGTGATTTCCGAGCCGGTCGCGCCACTGCCGATGCCGATTGCACCGACGGGACAGCGCTGAACGCTCACGCTGCCACGCAAGAGCGGAGCGTGAGCGCGCGCAGATCGGAGCGTTAGCGAGAGAGAAGTGTTAGTGCCGCTTCGTCGCGGGCACCGGCGCCGCCGGCTTCGCCACCGCGGCTTGCGCCGGCAGATATTTGGCGACGATCGCGGGATCGAGCTGGGCCACCGCGGTGTCAGGCAGCCGGGTCCAGACCTCATCCTTGCCGAACAGCGAGATGCCGAGAAAGCCGCGCATCGTCAGCGTCTGACCATCGGCGCTCAACGTCATCTTGGCCTTGTAGACCTTGCCGTTGCGCGGATCGAGCACGTTGCCGCCTTCATAGGCGAGCCCGTTGCGCTTCATGTCGCGGATGAGGGGAATGCCGAGCCACGGCATGTCCTTGCGATCGTCGGTGCATTTCGAGCAGACCGGATTGGGCGGATCGCCGGGCGATGAAAACATCTTTGCGATCATGCCTTCGAACAGACCATTGCGCTCGATCACGAGGAACCAGCCCTCGGGCTTGCCGTCTTCGACCTTTTGCCACAGGCCGGCCGCCGACGGGTCGGCCGCCGAGGCCGCAAGCGGAGCAGCTAGCGCAAAGGCCGTGGCGATCGCGAGGATCAGCCGAAGTCTGGATAGCGTGTTCCGCATCATCATCACCTGATCGATCGACCAACTCGAGTACAAGCAGACTACGGCCATTTCACGGAGGGTTCCAGTACCCGCGCCGCGCAGCAAATGGCCCATGCCCCTGGCATTGGTCTCTGCTCGAGTGGAATCAGTGCACCCCAAGCTTCTTCTGCAGACTCGATGACGAGGTTGTGTACTGGAACACCAGCCGCTTGTCCGGATACACGTAGCGGTGCGCCTTCTGCGCCATCAACGCACCCTCGTGGAAGCCGGAGAGAATGAGCTTGAGCTTGCCCGGATAGGTGTTGATGTCGCCGATCGCGAAGATGCCGGACACGTTGGTCTCGAACGCCGCAGTGTCGACCGGCACCAGATTGTTCTCCAGCGCCACGCCCCAGTTCGCGACCGGGCCGAGCTTCATGGTGAGCCCGAAGAACGGCAGCATCGTATCGCAGGCGATCGTCGAGACCGCATTGTCGTTACCCTTGAGCGCGGCGCCCGAGAGCTGACCGTTGGCGCCTTCGAGCCCCGTGACCTGGCCGATCTTCAGATCCATCTTGCCGTCGGCAACCAGCGCACGCATCTGCTCGACGCTGTGCGGCGCCGCGCGGAAATCGTCACGCCGGTGCAGCAGCGTGATGCGCTGGGCGATCGGATGCAGATTGAGCGTCCAGTCGAGCGCGGAGTCGCCGCCGCCGACGATCAGGATGTTCTTGTCGCGGAATTGCTCCATCTTGCGCACGGCATAGAACACCGACGTGCCTTCATAGGCCTCGATGCCCGGCACCGGCGGACGCTTCGGCTGGAACGAGCCGCCACCGGCCGAGATCACCACGACCTTGCACTCGAACTCCTTGCCGGCATCGGTCTTCACGCGGAACAAGGGATCGCCGATCTTCTCGATGCTCTCCACCATCTCGTTGAGATGGAAGGTCGGATTGAACGGCTTGATCTGCTCCAGCAGCTGCTCGGTGAGGCCCTGGCCGGTGACGAAGGGAATTCCGGGAATGTCGTAGATCGGTTTCTCGGGATAGAGCTCGGCGCACTGCCCGCCGATCTTGTCGAGGATGTCGACCAGATGCACCTTCATGTCGAGCAGGCCCAGTTCGAACACGGCGAACAGTCCGCAGGGGCCCGCGCCAATAATCAGCACATCGGTCTTGATCGCTTCGCTCATGTCCGCTTCTTTTCAGTTGAGGTCGACTGGACGGCTTTTTCGCCTGTCCAGCCAAGTGGGCCGGATCGCGACATGCATAATAGGGACAGCGGCTGGCGCGGCAACCCCTTGCCGAGCCTGCGCAACTCGGCTGTATGGGCGGGAAACCGACGGAGATCCCCCTCGTGAATGCCCCTGTCCGTGCTGACGATGCGCCGCGCCTGGAAGACTTTCCCTATTGCCTGTCCGACAATGTGCGCTTTGCCGATCTCGACCCCAACGGGCACGTCAACAACGCCGTCTATGCGAGCTATTTTGAAACCGGCCGCGTCACGCTGGTGAAGGACCGCAGCATGGGGCTGATGCCGGCGGGGCTCGGCTGGATCATGGTGCGCCTCGACATCCATTTCCGCGCCGAGCTGCACTGGCCGGGTCAGATCGAGCTCGGGCTCGGTCTCGTCAAGTTTGGACGCACATCGACCACCTTCGACCAGGTGGTGTTTTCGGAAGGCAGATGCGTGGCGTCGGCGAAGGCGGTCACGGTGATGATCGATGAGGCCACGCGCAGGCCGACGCCGCTGCCGGCGGAGGTCAAGCAGAACTTCCGCCGCTGGATCCGTCGCGGTGTGAATCCGGACGGCGAATGAAAGAATCTTAGGCCTGCCGCTCCGGCGTCGACACGACCAGTCCGTCGAGATCGTCGGTTACCTTGATCTGGCAGGACAGCCGCGAATTCGGACGCACGTCGAAGCCGAAATCCAGCATGTCCTCTTCCATCGGCGACGGCGCGCCGACCTTCTCGCGCCAGGCTTCATCGACATAGACATGGCAGGTCGCACAGGCGCAGGCGCCGCCGCATTCGGCTTCAATGCCGGGAATGGCGTTGCGGATCGCACCTTCCATCACCGTCGCGCCGTTCTCGATCTCAACTGTGCGTTTCTCGCCGGAATGGTCGATAAAGTGGATTTTGGCCATGATTGCTCGTGCTGCCGGAATGCGCCGGACGATGGATGGAAAGGTCCCGGGCAGTCGTATAACGGGTCGATCCGCACAGCGCTAGCGCGGAGACCGAAAACCTGCCCGCCGGTTGGGAAGCCGCCCAAGCTGCCGCGGCGCGCCGCCGAGACGCCGGACGCCTAGCAGCGGCCCAGGATCAGCTCGATCGCCGTGCGCGCCTCGGCAATCGCGGCGCCGAGCGCGGCAAGCGGCTGGGCCGCATCGGAACCGCCGGTCAGCGCGGTCTCCAGCTGGGCCGCAGCGTCGGCGACGCCGAAGGCGCCGATTGCCCGCGCCGATCCTTTCAGGGTGTGGGCGTGGGTCGCCGCCTCGGGCGGCAAGGCGGCCAGTTCACCGAGGATCCGGGCCGACTGGGCCGCGAACATGGCAAGCACTTCCCGCTCGAGGCCCGGATCGCCCAGCGTCATGCGCTGAAGATGATCGACGTCGATCGGCCCGGCGCCGGGCGCCAGCGGCGGCGATTGCGTCCATTCGATCCGTTCGAGATGAAGCGGCATGGCCTGTCCCTGTCGTCTCCGCCGGGCCTCGCCGGCGGATCGTTGGCCCAGCCAATCACGAAACTGGTTAACGGATTGTTGTCGGGATGATCGGCAAAACCGCCCGATTCTGGACAATTTCTGGACACAATCGACGCTCTGCGGCCGGAATTTCGAGTACCCATAAGGCCTTATGGCGCAAAGCTGTTAACGATGATTAAGAAAGTATTAATCGCAAGCATTTCATTCGCATCGCTCTCCCAATAGGATGTTTGCGGATGTAGCGGACAAGCCGCCCAGGGGGCCGGCTTGCGCTCCGCTTGTGGGCACCGGCTTCGAGCTTGCGTGGGGACGATCGCAGGCTCGCCGACGCGTAAAATAGTGAGAGGGCTCAGACTGAACATGGCGAACACTCCCAAGAAGGTCAAAGATCCCACCGAAGTCGCGCTTTCTGCCATCCAGGAAGCCCTCAACATCAGCGAACAGGGCGCGGAGAATCGCAGCCCCCTCAACGATGGCGCCGCGCCGCCGAACCTGCCGCCCGCTGCCGATTTTTCAGCCGCATCGTTCGAGTCCCGTCCGAATAATACCGATCGTTCGGCGTTCGAGCCGATCGAAGAACCGCGCGCGCCGCGCCGCGCCGCCAATGACGATCGCGAAACCATCGGCCAGATGCTGCAGACGCTGCAGGGAGGACGCGCGCGCAACGCCTTCACGCTGTTCTTTGTCTGCTCCGGCGCCTGGCTGCTGGGCGGCGTGATTCTCACCATCGCGTTCTGGCCGGCCCTGCAGGCCTCGATGGCCCAGGGCACCGGCGTCCTGGTGCTCGCCGGCCTCGCCGCGCTGTTCGCCGTGCCGATCCTGCTGTTCTACTATCTTGCCAGCCTCGCCTCGCACGGTCAGCGCATGCAGATGATCGCGCAATCGATGGCGCAGGTCGCGATGCGATTCTCCGAGCCGGAAAACGCCGCCGCCGATTCCATGGTGACGGTCGGCCAGGCGATCCGCCGCGAGGTCGCGGCGATGGGCGACGGCGTCGAGCGCGCGATCGCGCGCGCCGGCGAACTCGAGACCCTCGTTGCCAACGAGGTCGCGGCGCTGGAACGCGCCTATTCCGACAACGAGGTGCGCATCCGCGCGCTGCTGCAGGACATCGCCCACCAGCGCGACAACCTTGTCGGCCAGGCCGAGCAGGTGCGCAGCGCGATCTCCGGCGTGCAGATCGACCTGCGCCACGACATCGCGCTGATCTCGGACGCCATCGCCTCGCGCGTCGACGAGGTCGCCAAGAGCATCACCGGCGCGCTGGAAGAGCGCGGCCAGCACATCACGACCGCGCTGAGCCATGCCGGCGACAACATGATCCTCGCGCTCGGCGAGCGCGGCGGCGACCTGCTCGACCGCCTCGAGGAAGCCAGCGCCGAGACCACGCGCGCGGTGATGGATGCCTCCGAGCGGCTGACCACCAGCCTCAACTTCAAGACCGGCCACGTCCATGACGAGTTCGTCGATCTGGCCGATCGCGTCCACGAGCTGCTGAACGAGCGCATCGACCGCATCACCGGCGAGTTCGAGCAGCGTTCGTCCGTCATCGTCGACGGCATCTCCGACCGCACCGAAGAGGTCCACGACTCCCTGAAGAACTCCGCGGACTCGCTGCTGCTCGAGCTCGAGCTGCGCAGCAACGACCTCGTCAGCAAGATCGACGACGCCGGCAACCGGCTCGCCGGCCAGATCCTGACGTCCGGCGACAAGGCGAGCGAGGCGCTCGACGTCACCGTCAACTCGCTGGTCGCCAAGGTGGTGGGCCAGACCGAGACCGCGCACGACTCGCTGTCGCTGCAGATGAGCGCGTTCGACGACCTGGTGAAAAACCATGGCAGCGAGCTCGCCGAGAAATTCGCCCGCGACTCAGGTACGCTCGGCGCCCTGATCACCCGCCACATCTCGGAATTCGACCGCACGGTGAAGACCTTCGGCGGCGACATCGTCGAGCGCATGGGCCAGCGGACCCAGGACATCGCCGACAGCCTGAAGACCTATGTCGACACCTTCGACCATCGCGTGACCACGAACAGCGGCGAGATCACCGCCTCGCTCGACCAGCGCCTGCTGCAGTTCGAGACCACGCTCGGCAGCCGCGTCACCAATCTCGACGCCTCGCTGACCGACAAGCTGTCGTCGTTCGATAGTTCGCTCGCCGGCAAGATCGGCTCGTTCGACGGCCGCCTGCAGTCGCTGGATGACGCGATCGACGGTCGCATGAAGTCCCTCGAGGTCACCTTCGAGACCCGCGCCAAGTCGGTCACCGACACCATCGACGGCCATCTCGGCACGCTCGCGACCCAGCTGACCGACGGCGCCACCCAGGCGATCCAGTCGATCGACTCGCGGCTTGGCCTGCTCACCACCACCCTGACCGAAGGCACCGTGCAGGCGATCGCCGCGGTCGACCATCGCATCAACGGCGTTACCGAAACCATCGACGGCCACAGCGTCCGCCTGGTCGACACCCTCAACGGCCACAGCACCCGCCTCGCCGACACCATCAATGGTCACAGCGCCAACCTGACCGACACCATCTCGGCGCGCTTCGCCGACATCCAGCAGGGCATCGAGAGCCGCGTCGGCGTCATCGCCGGCGACATCGACACCCGCGTCGCGCAGTTCGAGGACCTGCTGGGCTCGCGCGTCGAGGCCGTCGCCGGCCGCATCGAGAGCAGCGGCCGCCAGGCGAGCGAGGACCTGATGTCCCGCGCCGAGCTGTTGTCGTCGAGCATCAAGTCCCATGTCGAGGACGCCGAGCGCTCGCTGACCAACCTCGTGGTCAACACCAGCGAAACCATCCAGACCGGCGCGCGCACCGCGCAGCAGGCGCTGCTCACCGTGTCCGCTGATGTCGGCAACCAGCTCAAGCTGAGCTCGGCCGAGGTCGAGAGCGTGCTGACCGCCGTCGGCACCAGCGCCGCCAATTCGATCCTCACCAGTGCCCGCGACGCCCAGGTGTCGCTGGTCTCGGCCTCCGGCGACGTCGCCTCGCAGATCAAGTCGCTGTCCGAGGATGTCGAACGCACGCTGCAGGCGGCCGGCACCGCCACCGCAGCCTCTGTGCTGTCCGGCGCCCGCGACGCGCAGACCACGCTGGTCAGCGCCTCGGTCGAAGCCGCAAGCCAGGTCAAGTCGCTGGCCGCCGATGTCGAGCAGTCGCTGTCGATGTCCGGCTCCGCCGCTGCCGAAGCGATCATGACCGGTGCGCGCGAGGCCCAGACCACGCTGATCGCGACCTCGACCGACGTCACCGGCCAGGTCAAGTCGCTCGCCAGCGACGTCGAGCGTTCGCTCTCGATGGCCGGCACCGCGACCGCCGAAGCCGTCGTCGCCTCCGCTCGCGAGGCCCAGAGCACGCTTGCCGGTGCATCCACCGAAGCCGCCAACCTGGTCCGCACGCTCGCGGCCGACGTGCAGCACTCGCTCTCGACCGCCGGCTCCGCCACCGCAGAAGCCGTCGTCGCCTCCGCCCGCGAGGCCCAGAGCACGCTCGCCGGCGCGTCGACCGACGCCACCAACCTGGTCCGGACACTGTCGGCCGACATCGAGCGCTCGCTGTCGATGGCAGGCTCCGCCACCGCAGAAGCCGTCGTCGCCTCCGCCCGCGAGGCCCAGAGCACGCTCGCCGGCGCGTCGACCGACGCCACCAACCTGGTCCGCTCGCTGGCGGCCGACATGGAGCGTTCGCTGTCGATGGCCGGCTCCGCCACCGCGGAATCGATCACGTCAGGTGCGCGTGAAGCCCAGAGCACGCTGGTCAACGCGTCGACCGAGGCTGCGACCAAGGTGTCGGCGCTCGCCGCCGACATCCAGCATGCATTGTCGATGGCCGGCTCCGGCACCGTCGAGATGCTGACGGCCGGCGCCCGCGAGGCGCAGAACACCCTCGTCACCGCGTCGACGGAGGCAGCCAACCACGTCAAGTCGCTGGCCGTCGATGTCGAGCGCACCCTGACCTCGGTCGGAACCAACACCGCGCAGGCGATCCTCGGCAGCGCCCGCGATGCCCAAAGCTCGTTCGTGGCAACCTCCAGCGAGGCCGCAAGCCAGATCCGCGAGATCTCCGCCGAGATCGAGCGCTCGCTGACCACGGCCAGCGCGGAGACTGCGCAGACCATCCTGGGCAGCGCCCGCGAGGCCCAGGGCTCGTTTGCGGCGACCTCCGCCGATGCCGCCGCCCAAATCCGCACGCTCTCGACCGATATCGAGCGCGCGCTGGGTGCGGTCACGGCCAAGACCACCGACAACATCCAGACCTCGGCGCAGAACGCGCAGGCCGCGCTGATCACCATGTCCAACGAGGTCTCGACCAAGGTCAAGACGACCTCCGCCGACATCGAACGTTCGGTGCTGTCGGCCTCCAGCGCCTTCGGCTCGGCGATGACCGGCAAGACCGACGAGATCGTCACCTATGTGCAGCAGCAGACCGAGCGTCTGTCGCAGATGGTCGATGGCCGCCGCGGCTCGCTGGTCGAGGCGCTGACCGCCAAGACCACGCAGCTGTCGAGCGACATGGATCGCGCCACCGCGGACGCGCTGAAGGCGATCGAAACCCGCGGCCTCGCCTTCTCGCAGACGATGTCGGCCCACGGCAGCGATGTCGCGCGCAACATCACCTCGGCCGGCGATCAGGCGACCGGCGCGGTGGCGAAGTCGCTCAAGGAACTCGAGCACGCCTCGCGCGCGGCGATCGACCAGTCGCGCCAAGTCTCGATCTCGGCCGTCACGGAGATGCAGGAGACCAGCAAGATCCTGCGCACCGATACGGTCGCGCTGTTCGAGCGGCTGCGCGAAGGCAACATCCTCTTGCAGGAAGTGTTGACCGGCGCCCACGACAACCTCAACTCGCTGGAGCGCGCGCTGGTGACCCGCGTGGCCGACTTCGTGTCCGCCATGAACGACGTCACCTCGCGCAACGGCGTGGCAACCCAGACGCTGGAAGACCAGCTCACGGTGTTCAACAGCAAGACCGGCAAGGCGCTGGAAGATCTCGGCGCGCTGTCGAGCCAGTTCGAGACCCATGGCAAGGCGCTGATCGATGCGGCTGCCGTGGTCGAGCAGGCCAACCGCTCGACGACGGCCTCCGTCAGCGAGCGCAAGTCGGCGCTGGAAGCGCTGGTCACGACCATCGACCTGCGCACCACCGATCTCGACCAGCGGCTGTCGCGCTTCACCGGGCTGCTCGATGAATCGCTCGGAGCGGCCGAGGAACGTGCCCGCGACATCGCCCGCGTGGTGGCGGAGACCGCGGGCGCCGGTTCAGCTGCGATCAGCAGGCAGTTCGAGGCGGTGCGCCAGGCAGCCGAGAACGAGCGTCAGCAGACCGTCGACGCCATGAACGACCTCTACCAGCAGAGCAATGCCGAGACCGATGCGATGTTCAAGGAATCGACGGAGAAGTTCTCCGCGATGGTCACGGCGATGAAGCAGATGGCGAGCGAGATGCACAACGAGCTCGAGTCCACCCGCAACGAGCTGCGCCGCGGCGTGCTCGAGATGCCGCAGGAGGCCGCCGAGAACACCGCGCAGATGCGCAAGGTGATCGTCGACCAGATCGAGGCGCTGGCCGAGCTGAACCGCATCGTCGCTCATCACGGCCGCGGACTCGACGTGGTCAGCACCAACCGCGCCAGCGTTCGCCAGGAGGAGCCGGTGATGGCTGCCGCCGGCGGCCGCGGCGATGTGCGCATGCGGGACAACGGCAACAGCGCCTCGACGCTGCCGCCGCCGGATCTCGGCATGGCGAGCTCGCGCCGCACCGAGGCCCCGCCGGTCAGCCCGGCAGGCCCCAACAACAACGGTGACGGCTGGCTGTCCGACCTGCTCAACCGCAGCGACGCGCCGCCGCCTGCCCCGCAGAGCCGCGACGCCCAGCAGCGCCCGCGTCCGCAGCAGCAGCCGGTCAATCCGCTGGAGTCGCTGTCGCTCGACATCGGCCGGCTGATGGACCGCACGCTTGCGGCCGAGATGTGGGATCGCTACCAGCGCGGCGAGAACAAGGCGTTCTCCAAGCGCCTCTACACGCCGGCCGGCCAGAAGGCCTTCGATGAGGTGGCCCGCAAGTACCGCTCCGACCGCGGCTTCAAGCAGACGGTCGACCGCTACATCGCGGAGTTCGAGCGCCTGCTCGACGAAGTCGCCCGCGACGGCCGCGGCCAGCAGGAGCTGAGCAGCCACCTCACCTCGGAGACCGGGCTGGTCTACACCCTGCTCGCGCACGCCGCGGGACGGCTGGGATAAGCGTTCGTACCGATCGCGAGACAAGAAACGGAGGCAGCGATGCCTCCGTTTTGCTTTTGAGCGACGCCGGACTAAGATTGCGGAACGAGCTGAGAGGGTTCAGATGCTGCGCGCAAGCCGGCGCCCCTTCGTCGCGCTGACGCTACTCGGGACAATTGGGTTGGCCGCGGTTGCGACGGCGGATCCGATCCAGCCGTCCAAAATCCGGACCGTCAGAATAACGGAAGACAGCAAGCCTGCGGCCAATGCGCATGTCGTTCGAGCGACGCCTGTCAGGCCGGAGCACGATCAGGCCCACGATGCGACCGGCCGCGAATGGCCGGTAACACAGGGCCTCATCAGTCCCGCATCCAATCCCCACCAGATCCGCAGCTTGAGGATCCACTCGGAGCAGACGGATCCAGACGACCGCTATCGCCGCTTCGCTCCGGAAACACTCGAGCCATCACAGGCGCCCCAGTAGGAGGTGCGGCGGTCGTCGGTACAAGAAGGGCCGCGCGGCCTACTGCCGCCGCCGCGGCCCGGGCGCGGCCGGTGCCGGCGCGGGCTCGGGTGCGGCGTTGTTGCTGCCGCCGAAGATCACCCGGCTCGGGTTGCGGTCGAAATTGTTCACCGCGCGGCTGATGTCGGACAGCGTCCTGCGGCCGTCGTTGATCAGGAGATTGGAGCGCTTGTCGAGATCCTCGGCGAGCTCGCGGATCGACTTCACCATCAGGTTCAGCTCGCTGCCATTGTTGCCGCCCGCGATCGCATTGAGGCCCAGCATCAGGCTGTCGGCCTTGCCCATCACGCCGTCGACCTTGAGCATGACATTGTCGATCTTCTCGGAATTGCGCGCCAGCGCCTGGGTGAAGACCTCGAGATTCTTCAGCGAGTTCTTCACCGACTGCTGATTGTCGGCGACGATGCGGTTGACGTTTTGCAGGGTGGCGCGGATCGCCTCGGTGACGTCCTGCAGCGCATTCGGGTCGGCGGTCAGAACCGGGATGCCGTCCTCGTCCAGCGGCACCGGCGGGGCGGCCTCCTCGCCGCCCTTGAGCGAAATCGCGGCGACGCCGGTGAGACCCTGGAACTCGAGACCGACCAGGGTGTCCTTGCGGAGCGGTGCGTTGTTCTCGATCATCGCCAGCGCGACCACGCGGCGCGGGTTGTCGAGCTTCACCGAGACCACTTCCCCTATCCGAATACCGTTAAAATTGACATTGCCGCCGTTGCGCAGGCCTGACGCCGGCCCTTCGAAGATCACCCGCAAGGGACTGCGCTGCTTGGTGGTGTGCAGGCTCTGGAACCACAGCACGAAGCCGAACGCGGCGGCGATCACCGCCAGCGTGAAAGCCCCGATCAAGACGTAGTTCGCCCGCGTTTCCATCAATTACTCGCGTTGATCACTCTTGGGCCCTCGCGCAGCCGGCTGCGCTCGAGCCCGTCGAATTCCCTGTTGGCGCATGATCTCGTCCGAAAATCGGCTCCAGGTTTCGGGATCATGGGCTAGGCCACAACGGCACGGGCGCGCTTGCCGTTGAAATATTGCTGCAGCCATGGATGCTGCGATGCCTTCATGTCGGCGATCGATCCTGCAGCAATGATCTTACCGTTCCCTAAAACGGCGATACGGTCGCACGCGGTGTAAAGACTGTCGAGATCGTGCGTTACCATGAAAACGGTCAGCCCCAAAGTGCGCTGCAGGGTGCGCACCAGCTCGTCAAACTCGCCGGCGCCGATCGGATCGAGACCCGAGGTCGGCTCGTCGAGAAACACGAGCTCTGGATCGAGCGCGAGTGCCCGCGCCAGCGCGACGCGCTTGATCATGCCGCCCGACAATTCCGACGGATAACGATCGGCGACTTCCGGCTTCAGCCCGACCATCACGAGTTTCGCCACCATGATCTCGTCGAGCAGCCGCTGCGAGACGCGCAGATATTCGCGCGCCGGAAACTGGATGTTCTGGCGCACCGTGAGCGAGGAGAACAGCGCGCCCTGCTGGAACAGGATGCCCCAGCGCCGCTCGACGGCACGGCGCTGCGAGGTGCTCGCGGCGTCGAGATCGATACCGAACACCTCGATGCGGCCGGCGACTTTCGGCACGAGCCCGATGATGGTGCGCGTCAGCACCGACTTGCCGGCGCCCGAGGGTCCGACGAAGCCGAGGATCTCGCCGCGCCTGACGTCGAGGTTGAGGCCGTCGAGCACCCGCGTGTTGCCGAATTGAACGGTGATGTCGCGGACCCGGATGATGGCATCGTTGTCCTCTTCCGCCATGATCACATCCCGATCGAGGCGAAGAAGATCGCGAACACGCCGTCCATCACGATCACGAAGAAGATCCCTTTCACCACCGACGCGGTGGTGTGCTGGCCGAGCGACTCCGCCGAGCCCTGCACCGCAAGCCCCTCGACGCAGGCGACGATGCCGATCACCGCCGCCATGACGGGCGCCTTGACCATGCCGACGATGAAATGGTCGATCGATATGGCATCACGAAGGCGGAGCAGGAAGGCCTCCGGATCGACGCCGCCATAGAGCCAGGCCACCAGGCCGCCGCCATAGAGCGCGGCCATCGCGCCGAGGAAGGCCAGGATCGGCAGCGCCAGCACCAGCGCCAGCATGCGCGGCAGGATCAAGACCTCGATCGGATCGAAGCCCATGGTGCGCAGCGCGTCGATCTCCTCGCGCATCTTCATCGAGCCGAGCTCGGCGGTATAGGCCGAGCCGGAACGGCCCGCGACCATGATCGCGACCAGCAGCACGCCGATCTCGCGCAGCACCAAGACGCCCAGCATGTCGACGACGAAGATGTCGGCGCCGAACCTGCGGAAGTGGAAGATGCCCTGCTGCGAGATGATGCAGCCGATCAGGAAGGTGATCAGCACCACGATCGGCACCGCGCGCCAGCACACCTGCTCGAGGTGATGCACCGTCGAGGTTAGGCGGAAGCTGCGCGGATGGATCAGCACCTTGCCCGCGGCCACCAGCACCGCGCCGAGCATGTCGACGAGACCGACGATCGTGCCGCCGATCCCGGCCACGGTGCGCCCGATCTGCTCGAGCATGCCCGATATCGACAGCGGGTCGCTGACGACCCTGGGCGCGGGACCGACGCGGCGGACCTCGTCGACTAGGCTGGAATAATTGGCCGACAGGCCCGCGATCTCGGCTTCCGCGCTGGCGTCGCTGAGGCTGCGGCGCAACCGCTCGATCAGCCAGGCGCCGAAGGTGTCGAGGCTCGCGACCTGCGACACGTCGATGAAGATGTGCGGCCGGCTGCCGCGCAGCTTCTCCGCGTCGGAGACGATCCGCTCGAGCGCAGGGGCAAAGCGGGCGGTCCAGTTGCCCGCCGCACACAACGCCAGTCCTTCGCCTTGGGCTATCCGCTCCAGTGTCGGGTCGCCGCTCACCTTTTGCCTACCCCTCAAGCCGGCTGGCTGCCGCTAACGCTGATCTCCGGCGCTGCCGGATCGGCTTGTCGAATCTGCCGCTAAACAGCCATAGTTGGCTGCGCGTCGCAAGCTACGGTTCAGGAAATAGTAGACTTTAAAATGACTTCCACCCCATCCGGAGCAATTTCCCTGACCAGTCGGATCGAGCGCTGGCCGATCGCGGGGACCTTCACGATCAGCCGCGGCGCCAAAACCGAGGCCATCGTCGTGGTCGCCGAGCTAAGCCAGGGCGGCCTCATTGGCCGCGGCGAATGCGTGCCCTACCCGCGCTATGGCGAAACGCCCGAGGCGACGCTGCAGGCGATCCAGGCGATGCAGGCGCCGCTCGCAGGCGGCATGGACCGCATCGCCTTGCAGGCCCGGATGCCTGCCGGCGCCGCCCGCAATGCGCTGGATTGTGCGCTGGCGGACCTTGAGGCCAAACGCGCCGACAAACGGATCTGGAACCTGCTCGGCCGGCCCGCGCCGGAGCCGCGCACCACCGCCTATACGATCTCGCTCGGGACGCCCGAGGCGATGGCGGAGGCCACCGCGAAGGCTGCGCATCGCCAGTTGCTCAAGATCAAGCTCGGCGGTGATGGCGATGGCGCACGGATCGCCGCCGTGCGCAAAGCGGCGCCTCGATCCGAGCTGATCGTCGACGCCAACGAAGCCTGGACCGAGGATAACCTCGCCGCCAATCTCGCGGCCTGCGCCGATGCCGGCGTCACCCTGATCGAGCAGCCGCTGCCGGCGGGCAAGGACGAGGCGCTGGCGCGGATCGGGCGCCCGGTTGCGATCTGCGCCGACGAGAGCGTGCACGACCGCGCCTCGCTTGCCGGCCTGCGCGGCCGCTATGACGCCGTCAACATCAAGCTCGACAAGACCGGCGGCCTGACCGAAGCGCTTGCGATGGCGGATGCCGCCCGTGCGCTCGGCTTCGAGATCATGATCGGCTGCATGGTCGCGACCTCGCTCGCGATGGCACCGGCGATGCTGATCGCGCAAGCCGCACGCTTCGTCGACCTCGACGGCCCGCTGCTGCTGGCGAAGGACCGCGACCACGGCCTGCGCTACGAGGGCAGCCTGGTCTACCCGCCCGACGCCGCGCTCTGGGGCTAATCGGCTCTCTTGTTGACGCGTTTTCCTAGCGCGAACCGGTCCCCACTTCGCTTGAAAACGCTATGAAGCGCTTGCGCGCCAGCCACATCACGAGCCCGCCTGTGGCCGCCATTGCCGCCATCATGTCGTAGACGCCGAGCCCGAAGCGCGCATAGACCATGCCGCTGACGATCGCCGTGGTGCTCGCGACAATGCCGCCGCAGGCGGTGAGATAGCCTTGCGCGCGCGCCATCACGTGAACCGGCACGTGGTGCACCATCAGGCCCATGATGCCGACCTGGGTCAGGCCGAAGCTCAGCCCGTGTCCGAGCTGCACCACTGCAAGCACCGCAAGCGGCGGGTCCTGCGCGGTGATCGCCCAGCGCGCCGCGGCACTGGACGCCGCGATCATCACCAGCACAGCCGACGGCAGCGTGAAGCGCGGCGAGGCCGCAAACAGCACGATCTCGGCGATCACGCCGAGCACCCAGAGACAAGCGATCGTCAGGCCGCTGAAGCCGGCCTGCTGCCAGGCGATCGATGCGAAGATGTAATAGGCGCCGTGGCTGCCCTGGATCAGCGCCGAGGATACGATGATGGCGAGGAAGGCGGGATTGCGCAGCAGTTTTGGCGCGCCGGCCGCAGGTGTGGCGGCTGCCACCGGGCGGCCCAGCGGCCGCAGCGTCAGCCCGACCAGCGCGCCGAGCATCGTCACGGCCGTGACGATCCAGATCAGGTCGACCTCCGCGACATAGCGGAGCAGGAAGCCGCTCACCAGCGCGCAGACCGCGAAGGCGGCCGAGCCCCAGAGCCGCAGCGGTCCGTAGTTGAGGCCGAATTGCCTGACGCCGCGCAGCGCATAGGCGTCGGTGAGCGGCACCATCGGCGTCCAGACGCAGCAGGTCAGCGCATAGATCGCCAGCAGCACGAACGGCTGGTGCTGGGTGCCGATCACGGCAAAGCCGAACGCCGTGGCGAATCCGGTGGCGATGATCGCGCCGCGCAGCATCTGGCGCCGTTCCGCCGCCGCGGTGACCAGCGGCAGCACGGTGAAGCGCGTCACCGGCGGCACCGCGGTGATGATGCCGATCCAGGTGGCGTCGATGCCGATCGCCTTCAGCCACACCGTGAAAAACGGCAGGTGGACCCCGGTCATGCCGAACAGCGTGGCGTAGAATGTCGCGAGTCGGTTCGCGAATCGCCGCGATGCAACCTTTGCTGCGATGGGGATTTGTGATTCGGAAGACATCAATTCAATTGCGATTCGCGCGATATCGTGGTGATCGTTAACGTAACGCGCAGTGATTTGCGCGGAGAGATTGTGATGGCCGAAGAAGCATTCGCCCTGTCGCCGATATCCGCCCGCGCGGCCCTGCCGAGCGAGGAGGACTATGCTGCGATCAGCGCGGCCTTCATGGAAACCTCGCGGGGCCGCTGGTTCCTCGGCGAATACGCCAAGCGCAACCGCAATGCCGATACCCGCATGGTGCTCGATGCCGTGGCGCGGATCGAGGAAAGCCTCAGCGCGCAGCGGCAAGCCGCCGCAGCGGCGATCAGGGACGAGCAGCTGGCGCAGGCGCTGGCCGCCCTGCGCGGCGCAATCGAGGCCGCCCAGGCCTCCGCCATCGCCGCGCTCGACGGCATCAGCTTCGAGCAGAGCCTCGCGCCGGTGCGCAAGGGCGTGCGGGTGATCAGGGAGATCTCCTGGCGGCTGCGCGAGATCGGCAATGACGGCCGGATCTGCGACATCATCGATTCGCAGGTCAGCGCGATCGAGGCCGGTGCTGCCGAGGTCTCGATGGGCGACGCCAAGGCCGTACTGGATGCCGGCTTCGCTGCGCTGGCACGCCGCCTGAGCGAGTTCAATCCGGACAAGGCGGCGACGCCTGCGGCCGAGCCTGATGTGGCCGAGGCGCCGGTTGCGGAGCCGCCGGCAGCGGCCCCCGCGTCGCCACCGGTGGCCGGAAGTGCAGCACCCGATATGGCCGCTACGCCGCCAGCGCCGCCTCAGGAGGCCGCTGCGACGCCGAACGTCGAAGCCGCGATTCCCGCCGCCGTGCCCGTCACCGAGGCCGCTACGGCCGTGATGCCGCAGCCGAGCGAAGCCTGGATCAAGGCTGAAGCCGCGCTGGCCGAAGCCGAGGCCGCAGAACTCGCCCGCGTCACCGACGAAGCGACGGCCGACGCCCATGACGAGGCGGTGCTCGACCTGATCGCGATGGAGATGGGTGCGCCCGATCCGATCGACGAAGAGGCGATCGCGGAGGAAATGCGCGCCGCCGAGGAGATGCGTGTCGCCGAGGCGATGGCGGCCGAGCCCGAAATGGTTGCGCCGGCCATTCAGCCCGAGCCTGCACCGGCGCCGAAGGTCGAGATCAGAGCCGAAGTCAGGATGGAGCCGGCACCGCGAGCGGCGGCGCCGATTGCCGAGACTCTGGTGATGCCGCCGCCTCTCCCGCCCGCCGTTGAGCCTGCCCCTGTTCCCGCAGCAGAGATCTCACTCGGCTCGACGATCATCGCCAGCGGTCTTCTGAAAAGGCCAAGCGTCGCGGCCAACGATCCACTCGCGCCGATCCGCCGCATGAGCCAGGCCGAGAAGATCGCGTTCTTCTCGTAACCTCGACTTTTCATATCCTCTCATTGCCGGGCTTGACCCGCGCATGACGACTGGCGCGCGAAGCATTTATGTCCCATGGACCTGCGCACGCAACGTGAGCCAGCTCATGTACCGCGGCAGCGTCTGTGCCTAACCCGGTGTCAGGCAACGAGTTTCGCGAACAGGTCGGCGTCGACATTGCCGCCCGAGAGCACGATGACGACGTTCTTGCCCTTGGTGTCGATCCGTCCCGCGAGCAGCGCGGCGAGCCCGACCGCGCCGCCGGGCTCGACCACGAGCTTCAGCTCGCGGTAGGCGAAGGCGACGGCGGCGCCGACCTCGTCATCGGTGGCGTTGACACCGTTCGCCAGCAGCTTGCTGTTGATGGCGAAGGTCAGCTCGCCCGGCATCATCGCCATCAGCGCATCGCAGATGGTCCGCGCCGCGACCGGATGCGCTTCGCGATGTCCGACCTTAAGCGACAGGGCGTGATCGTCATAGCCCGCGGGCTCGGCGACGATCACCTGGGCCTGCGGATATTTCGCCTTCACCGCGGTTGCGACGCCGGCGATCAATCCGCCACCTGAAGCCGGCGCGACCACGATGTCGGGCGTCAGTCCGAGCGCAGCCATGTCCTCGGCGATCTCGCGGCCGGCGGTGCCCTGGCCCGCGATCACGAAGGGATCGTCGTAGGGGCGCACCAAGGTCGCGCCGCGCTTGCCGGCAATGCCATTGGCGATCGCCTCGCGGTCGTCGCGATCGCGGTCGTAGAGCACGACTTCGGCGCCATAGGATTTGGTGCGCTCGCGCTTTGTGATCGGCGAGTCCGCAGGCATCACGATGGTCGCCTGCATGTTGAGGATCTTGGCCGCAGCGGCGACGCCCTGGGCGTGGTTGCCCGAGGAGAACGCGACGACGCCGCCGCTCCGCTTGTCCTGCGGGATCGAGGCGAGCTTGTTGAAGGCGCCGCGAAACTTGAACGATCCGGTCCGCTGCAGCATTTCGGGCTTGAGGAAGACCTGGGTGCCGACGCGTTCGTTGAGAACGGGGAAGGTCAGGAGCGGCGTGCGCACCGCGAACGGCGCGACCACCCTTGCGGCGGCATCGATGTCCGCGGCAGCGACGGGTGGATTGAGAACGGTGTCCGTCATTCGCGATTTGTATCGCGGCGACGGGCCGGCGGGCAAGACGCTTTAGCGTGACCCAACTAGCGCGAGTTTGGCTGAGGTGTCGGCAGGACGGCGAAATGGTGCTCTTCGGCACCAAATTCGAACGCCTCCCCCTCGCCATCCGGCGGCGCAGGACGGACGTTCATGCAACGGTCGATGAACACCCGGGCCGACGCCTGCCAGGTGTGGAGCGCGGCGAAATCGACGCAGGCCTGCCGCGGGATGCTGAGCGCCTTGAGGCAGGCATGGCGCAAATCCTCGTCGAGCACACCGACCGGCGCCGCGCCGATCACGTCGCGGGGACCGGTGACCGGAAAAGCGGCAACCGGCAGGCCGCTCGCCAACGCTTCAAGCAGCACCAGACCGAACGTATCGGTCCGGCTCGGGAAAACGAACGCATCGGCCGCGGCATAGATCTCAGCCAATTCTTCTCCATGGCGGGCGCCGAGGAACACGGCGTCCGGATATTTCCGCTCCAGTGCCGCCCGCGCCGGGCCGTCGCCGACCACGACCTTGGTTCCCGGCAAATCGAGATCGAGGAAGGCATCCAGGTTCTTCTCCACCGCCACCCGGCCGACGCTGAGATAGACCGGCTGCGGCAGGCAGAGATCGACGTCGCGCGGATGGAACAGCGCGGTATCGACGCCGCGCGACCAGAGCACCACGTTGCGGAAGCCGCGCTGACGCAACTCGGCCGCCAGCGCCGGGGTCGCCGCCATCACCGCCCGGCTCGGCCTGTGGAACCAGCGCAGCGCCCGCCACACCCAGGCTTCCGGGACAGGCGTCCGCGCCGAGACGTATTCGGGGAAGCGGGTATGGAAGCTCGTCGTGAACGGCAGGCCGCGCTTGCGGCAATAGCGGCGCACCGCAAGCCCGATCGGGCCCTCAGTCGCGATATGGATGCTGTCGGGCCTCGCCGCCTCGATCAGACTTGCGACCTTGGCCCGGTAGGGCAGCGCCAGCCGGAGATCGCGATAGCTCGGCATCGCGAAGGTGCGGAACTCGTCCGGCGTCAGGAAGCTCACCTCGACGCCGAGCGATTTCGCCGCCTGTGCCATCATGGTCAGCGTGCGGACAACCCCGTTGATCTGGGGATGCCACGCATCGGTCGCGACCAGGATATGCGTCATGCAGCGCGTGCCGTCACTCGCTGAACCGGCGCGATCCGGCGCACCGGGTCGGTCCAGGTGATGATCTCGAAATGGCCGTCCTCATGCTCGGCGAGCGCGGTGCAGCTCTCCACCCAGTCGCCGCAATTCATGTAGCGGATGCCGTGCTCGTCATGAATCGTCGCGTAGTGGATGTGGCCGCAGATCACGCCGTCGCAGCCGTGGCGTCGTGCCTCGCCGGCAAGCGTCGCCTCGAACGCGCCGATATAGTTCACCGCCTTCTTGACCTTCAGCTTTGCCCATTGCGACAGCGACCAGTACGGCACGCCGAACATCTTGCGGAAGAAGTTGACGAAGCGATTCATCTGGATCGCGAAGTCGTAGGCCTTGTCGCCGAGATGGGCGAGCCAGCGCGCGTTCTGCACCACGAGATCGAAAATGTCGCCGTGGATCACCAGGTAGCGCTTGCCGTCGGCGCCGGTGTGGACCGTGTTCTCCACCACGTCGATGCCGCCGAAATGCGTGCCGTAATATTTGCGCAGGAACTCGTCGTGGTTGCCCGGGACGTAGATCACCTTGGCGCCCTTGCGCGCCTTGCGCAGCATCTTCTGCACGAAATCGTTATGGGTCTGCGGCCAGTACCAGTTCGACTTCAGCGCCCAGCCGTCGACGATATCACCAACGAGGTAGATCGTGTCGGCATCGTGGAAGCGGAGGAAGTCCAGCAGGCGGTCGGCTTGCGAACCGCGGGCTCCGAGATGGACATCGGAGATAAACAAAGTGCGAAAGTGCCGCTCGGGACTTTCTTCACTCAAGGAGTCACTTCCCATGCCTGTGCACCTAACAGATTCCTGTGACAAGGCGATGACGATCCCCGCGACCCAAGGCCCCACAAACAGTTAACGAGAATCAGCAGTACGCCCCTGCCCTGCGGATAACAGCAGCGTGCGACAATCTGGCGACATCGGCGGCCGCGGCTGTGTGGAAGAGGCGTTGTGTTGCCTGCGTAACGCGATGGAACGACGCGAATTCGAAGCGGCGATGAATGCGTAGCCCGGATGAAGCGAAGCGTAATCCGGGGTTCTGCATCCGCGGAAAGTGCAGCCCCGGATTTCGCGGAGCCTGTCATCGGGCGCGCGTTCGCGCGACCCGTTGGCTCCATCCGGGCTACAAGAGCCTCAATAATATTTGTGAAAGTGATGCACCGGCCCATGGCCGTGGCCGACGGCAAAACGATCGGCAGCGGCGATTGCTTCGGTGATCCAGGCCTTGGCGTGGCGTACGGAGGTCTCCATGCTCTCGCCCTTCGCGAGCCCTGCTGCGATTGCCGAGGACAGCGAGCAGCCGGTGCCATGCGTATTGGCGGTCGCAATCCGCGGCGCAGCCAGCGCGATGCTGCGCCCGGCGTCGATCAGATAGTCGATGCTGTCGGCGCCGTGGCCGTGGCCGCCCTTGACCAGCACCGCGCGACATCCCATCGCCAGCAATCGCTTGCCTTGTCGCTCGACGTCGGCCTCGCTCTCGGCGACCGGCTCGCTCAAGAGCGCCGCCGCTTCAGGTAGGTTCGGCGTGATCAGCGAGGCCAGCGGAAACAGCAGGGTCTTCAGCGCATCGACCGCCTCGGCGGCAAGCAGCCGATCGCCCGAGGTTGCGACCATCACCGGATCGAGCACGACATGGCGCGGCGCCCAGCGCGTCAGCCCATCGGCGATCGCCGCAATCGTCTCGGCCTGTGCCACCATCCCGATCTTGACCGCGCCGACCTCGAGGTCGGAGAACACCGCATCGATCTGGGCGGTGACGAATGACGCTGGCACCGGATGGATGCCGCTGACCCCCGTGGTGTTCTGCGCGGTCAGCGCCGTGATCGCGGAGGCGCCATAGACCCCGAGCGCGGCAAAGCTCTTGAGGTCGGCCTGGATGCCCGCCCCGCCCGAGGAGTCCGAGCCGGCAATGGTGAGCGCGACCGGCGTCATCGTGCAGCACCGGCGGTTGATACGAATGCGACCATCGCGAACAAGACCATGGCCTGTCCTAGCCCGGCCGCGGATCGACGGCAAGTTCGCCTGACTTTACCGCGGGTTGGCCTTGCCTTGACGCTGCCTTGCCCCTTCTTGTCCCCTTGCCTTGGCCGCCCGTTTTTGGCCTATAGTCGCGGAAATCCCCGGAGACGACTTTGATGGTTCCTTTCTTCGTCCAGATCAAATGCAAGCTCGGCCAGTCCTACACCGTCGCCAACGCGCTGGCGGAGGCCGAGATTGCGTCCGAGATCTATTCCACCGCGGGCAACTACGACCTCCTGGTCAAGTTCTACGTCGACCACGACACCGACATCGGCCATTTCATCAACGAGAAGGTTCAGGTGATCCCGGGCATCCAGGACACTCTCACCATCATCACCTTCAAGGCGTTCGGCGCGAAGTAGATCGCGCCCACGAGAGCATGATGAGATTGGGTCGAGCTTGAACGGCGTCGAAAGTTCACCTCTCCCTTGGGAGAGGTGAACCGAAACCGCGGCGAGCCGGTTCAACCAAAGCTCATCCCGCTGACTCCTTCTCCTTCTTCACCGGCTTCGGCGGTCCCTCGACCGGCGGCAGCGACTTGATGTACTCGGCGATCGCGTCGCGGTCGGACGACGAGAGTTGCGAGGTATTGCGGATCACGCGCACCATGGATCCGCCCGCGCTATCGCCGTCCGGCGTCTGGCCGCTCTCGAGGAAATAGGCGATATCCTTCACACTCCAGTCCGAGATCCCCCTCGGCGTGATGTTGGGCACCCAGCCTTCGCCCTCCGGATTCGGACCACCGGCGAAGCGCTGCGCGGTGACGATGCCGCCGAGGACATTGCGCGGGCTGTGGCACTCGGCGCAATGGCCGAAGCTGTTGACGAGATAGGCGCCGCGATACCAATGCGCCGAGCGGCTTGCATCCGCGATGAACGGCTTGCCGTTCATGAACAGGAATTTCCAGACGCCGACATTGCGCCTGATGTTGAACGGAAACGGCAAATCGTGGTCGCGCACCTTGCCGGCGACCGGCGGCAAGGTCTTCAGATAGGCGAACAGGTCGCGCACATCGCTGACCTTGGCGTGCTGATAGGACGGGTACGGAAACGCCGGGAAATAGTGCGCGCCCGATGGCGAGGTGCCCTTCATGACCGCCGTGACGAAATCGGCCTCGCTCCAGCGGCCGATGCCGTCGTTCGGGTCGGGCGAGATATTCGGCGCATAGAATGTACCGAACGGCGAGGTGATCGCGAGCCCGCCGCCGAGCCTCGTGCGGTCGTCCTGCTTCGGCACGGCATGGCAGGAGGAACATCCTCCAGCATTGAACGTTGTGAGGCCGTTGGCCAGGTCAGGCTGATAGGCTGGCAGCGCGCCGGCGGCAACGGTCGCGGGGATCGTCAGCCACCAGAACACGCCGACGCCGATTACGCCGGCCAGTATCGCCAGGAGGAAAATTCGTCGCAGCATTCACCGATCCGTCATTGGTCGCGTCAGTTCATGGACCAGTATGATGGCAACCAGTCGGACAAGCTCGCATCAAATTTGCCGCACCCACGATCATTTGGGGAATAAATCCGAAAAGCCGCTGTTTGAAGATTGCAACCATCCTGTGACGTCAAAGGGGAGAGAACCATGTCGAACAAGACCTTGCTTGCCACGCTGACGCTCGGCGCCGCCATCGCCCTCGCCGGTCCGGCCTTTGCCGAGAAGTTCACGGCGAAGCTGGATAGCAAGAGCGAAGTGCCGCCGAATACCAGCGCCGGCACCGGCACCGCCGACATCGACTACGATGCCGCCAGCAAGAAGTTGAGCTGGAAGCTGACCTATTCCGGCCTCTCGGGCCCGGTCACCGCCGCGCATTTCCACGGCCCCGCCGAGGCCGGCAAGAATTCCGGTGTCGCGGTCGCGATCCCGAACGCGACGTCGAGCCCTGTCGAAGGCAGCGCAACACTGACCGACGCGCAGGCCGCCGATCTCCTCGCCGGCAAGTACTATGTCAACGTTCACACCGCGGCCAACCCGGGCGGTGAGATCCGCGGCCAGGTGACGAAATGAGCTAAATCAAAACTGTTAACTTGAGCTGCCCATCAAGACCAGCGACGGCATTTCTGTTTTATGCGGAGCTTCGTCTCTCAATTGGAAGGGTTCTCCGAAACGACGATCCCTTGCTTAGATTACTTAGTGTGTTGTTCCAGACCAGAGATTCGATGGATTTCTGGTACGCCTCAAATATGAAACATATCGCCCACGCCAACTCCTCCATGCCTCAAGATGTCGGCACCTGGCTCCTGATCGAAGTCGCCAACGTACCAACCTTGCACATCGACGCCAGCGGTCGCCCAGCTGCCGGCGTACACGAACGAGGAGCCGGTCGACAAAAACACATCTGCCCCAGATACTCCGGGGAGATACCTGAAAATATCGTCCTTTCCATCACCGCTGAAATCGCCAACGTACCACTTTCCGCTATTTCCGGCACCAGTCCAACTACCAGCGTCGACGAATGAGGAACCAGTCGACAAGAAGACGTGTGCGCCGGATACTCCCGGCTCGTACCGGAGAATATCCGACTTACCGTCACCATTGAAATCGCCGACGAACCATCCCTCACTACCGTTGCCAGCGGGTGTCCAATCGATCGGATTAGCGAAATCGGTACCGTTTGAAAGCAGCACCTCCGCTCCCGAGACGCCGGCTTCGTATCGGAATATGTCGTCCTTGCCGTCGCCGTTGAAGTCGCCAACGTACCATTTCCCGTCATTGCCCGCTGGCGTCCAATTGGTCGGACTACCAAACGAGCTGCCATTGGAGAGCAGAACCTCAGCACCGGAGATGCCTGGATCATACCGGAGCACGTCGCTTTTTTCGTCACCGTTAAAATCACCAACGAACCATCCCTCGCTGCCATTACCCGCCGGCGTCCAACTTTTTGCGCTTCCAAAGTTCGCTGAGGCATTTAACTGAACTTCCGCCCCTGATACCCCTGCAGAGTAGGAAAAGATGTCGTCTAGACTATCGCCATTGAAATCACCGACGTACCAACGACCATCATTGTCGACTGACGTCCACGCGCCACCGTAGTGAAATTGCGTAGGCTCGACGAATACGCCGTAGGTGCCTGTATTCGAACCAAACGCGCTCGCATCGACGTAGTATAGTCCGGTTGTACTTGGATTGAAGATGATACGGGAATTTAGCCCGGGTCCACTGTCATCATCTGTCGCAACCAAGATCCCTGACGCATCATGAAGATTTAGGAGTGGGTCCGACAAGGTGCCCGTCCCGGTTGCCGTGCCGCTCTCACGGATTGTGTAGGACTGTCCTGCGCTTAACGTAGTGCTGAACCAATCATGATCGCCAACGAATTGCGTGCTGCCGATTAAGAATGCGCTATTCGAGTTTAGGGACGCTGTTGTACTAGGACCGCCAACTCCGTCATCCACGATAGTAACGTCGCTAAAGATGAACTCTTCGATGCTATTCAACGTATCAGTCCCTTGGGCATTGCCAGAGACCGCATAGTGGTGATTATCGCCTTCAGTGATCGCGAACTGACTCAGTGACCCGGCAAAAACGACGGCATCGAATCCGCCGTTTCCCGAAAGTATATTGTTGATTGTGTTGCCATAGAGCGTGTCGTTTCCGCTTCCGCCTACCGCGTTTTCAATGAGCACTCCCGCGGCAATGGCAATGTTGTCAGTGTCGCCGCCAGTACTCGAAAAATAACCAATATCAGTACTGTTGTTTACTCGTAGATCGATGACTTGATTTTGCGAATAACCCGAAAAGTCGAAGGTATCAGTACCGCCCGCATCCCATACCGCGAAGACGGTATGCTGACTTGACGATGTGATGCTGTACACGCCTCCGACAGTTGAATTGAATCCATACACGTCGTCGCCGGCTCGAGTGGAATAATTTGAGCCGTAGAGCCGCTGGATCGCCGCAATATCATCAAGAGCGGGCGTTTCGTTGTAGACAGAAAACGCCCCCCCTGTGTTAACTTCGCTGAAATAGCTCATCACCGAGTATTGTCGGGTATCCTCAATGTATGCCGCATTGCTATTGTAGGTAATTGTTTGGCCAGGTCCCGCGTTGTACGCCCCTGGGTGCTCCAACCCGAGCGCATGACCGATCTCGTGGATCATCGATTCCCATTCGTACGTACCTGGGTTGATGGCATTCGCGTTTGCGAAAGCTAGATTGAAGAAGACGTCGCCGTCCGAACTCGTAGCCACCTGGTTGTTTGAACTAGGGTAAAACGCGAAAGCCTCGGAGCTATCATTTGGATCGTTATAATTCCGGAAGAGAATAGTTGCGTTGTTGGTGTTGCCCTGATCGGAAAACGTGATTCCGGAGACACTGGACCAAAATGCCAAAGCTGCTCGCGCGGCCGCCTGTTCTGAAGCCGTAAACGCGGAAAACCCACTGACGTTGTGGCCAGTAACGGAATAGCCAGCTGCGGACGGCGCGAACCCGAATGTAATGGGGCCGGTTGCGACTCCAAGGGTGGTGCCCCAGTGATAGTTATCTCGGGTGATCTGGATACCCGCTTGGCTGATCGTCTTGTCAGACGTTGGGCTTGATATGGGATCACCCAGATCAGCCGAGCCAAAACCATCGGCTATGAAAAGATCGCCACCCAAAATATTCTTCATCAGAAGCCCTGCTCTTTTCAATGTTTAACTGAAATCTGCCTTCGCTTTCTCGGCCTTGCAACGGCTTTTCGCACACAAGCTCAAGGGGGCATGCTCGATCATTCGAACTGGTGCAATAGCTCATCGCGCATCAACGTTGTCAGAGATCGCTACCGGCCCAAACTGCGTGGCTATCCGAGGTTCAGTGCTGTTGGCCCCTTTCCGAAATTCGATATGTCGAACAGATCAGTGCCACCAACACCATACCCAAGAGAACGTCTGTGTCGCTCGCAACGCGGCAACGATAGAGATCCGACCTCTGTGCGTCATACGCCGTTTAGGCCATGATTCAAGAAGACTGGGCTGACCGCTCCGGTCACGAACAAACCTGCAACCAGACAGCCGCGTGCTTCACAGACTATGTGGCATCATTCGATCGGACAACTTTGTTCGAGAAGATGCAGGCGGCGGCATGGATGCCGCGCGTGTATCCAAGTCGATAACCCAGCCAGTAACCCAGCCCAACGCCGGCCGCCGCCGGCAAGAATAACTCAACAAACACCTCGGTCGCCCCCTTTGTGACCGCAAAATGAAACGTCTCTATATGAGCACACCAAGTGCGGAACAATACCGTCAACAACCTAGGTTACTTCGGCCATTGGGGGAAGCACAGCGCGCCGGCCAGCTGAGAATTCGAGCTTATAGCCCAAATGGGCCACGACAATTGAGCTACGCAAACTCTAATGGATCGAGGGCTGCGGTCGGGTCTTTTTGATGCATTTTGTTGTCATTGCAGTCGCCGTTGATGGCCGCACTGCTAGATTTGCCTGATTCAGGAGAGGACGAGGGCGACGCGACTAATTCGTCTGCAAGAATGAATTGGATCGGTCCGATATCGATATTGGCTATAATCGCACTTTTAGTAGCGATCGTAATGGACGCTTACCTGACAAAATGCACACGAGGGACAATATACGTGGTCTTCATTTTGCACGCCCGAGTCCTATGACGCCGCTTTAGCAAACGCTAACGATGCTGCTCCTTCGCGCTCTTCCCCGGGTGGAACGCGTCACCACGATCTTACGGGCATGTTACTGCTTGCACGCTCGCGACCGCGGTCCAACCTGAGCACACGTTTCAATCCGGAAATTCGACTGCTGCTTTTGCTCAAGAAACGCAACCCAACACGATCAACTGTGCCGCGTTTGCAAAGCAACCGGACTCAACGGCAGCGAGGCGAACGTCGAATAACCATCCATGACGTAACCTTTCGCGAGCCTCTTCAGGACATTCTGCCCGAACGTGACCTTTTCGAAGAGACAGACCTCCGGGGACGAACAAAGTACGCACACGACGAGGGCCGCCCGATCGAAGCATGCGCGCGGGTCTCGAGAGCGCTATGATGGCGTTGGGTGAAGATCAGGCGGCCCGCTGATCGGAGG